>DATARS010000001.1:0-2954 GCA_036269455.1 Candidatus Dormiibacterota bacterium
GACCTCGGCGTGGTGACTAGGCGCTCTGCGCGGCGGGCTGCTCGTCCTCGAGGAGGCGGACCACCAGGTCGGTGAGCAGGCGCAGGTCGAGCAGGGCGGGGCGCTCCGGGCGCAGCACCAGGGCGAGCGCGCCGCCGCGCATCGTGTGCATCACCAGGTCGATCGCCTCGCGGCAGCGCGGGCGGGCGGCGAGCTCGGGGCCGTACATCTCGAACATCAGCGACCTGGCGCCGCGCACGAAGGAGCGCTCGAAGGGCAGCACCGCCTCGCGGAGCACCGGGTCGGTGCGCCCCGCCACCCACAGCTCGAGGGCGGTGAGGAAGAGCGGGCCGGAGAGCGCCGACCAGAGCAGCTCGTGCACCCGCAGCAGCCGGTCGTCGCCCGCGGGCAGGGTGCCGGCCTGGACGCGCAGCGCCTCGCCCCAGCAGCGGGCCACGTGGTCGACGGCGGCGACCACCAGCGCCTCCTTGGTCGGGTACTGGTGGAGCTGGGCGCCGCGCGAGACCCCCGCCCGCTGCGCGACCCGGGTGGTGGTCAGCCCGCTGTAGCCGCTCTCCAGCAGCACCTCGGCGGCGGCCTCGAGCACGCGCGCCTGGGTCGCGGCGCTCCGCTCCGCCTGGGTGCGACGGGCGGGCCGGTCCTGGCTCGGGAGCGGCGAGGAGGTCACGGTGCCACCATATCGTGGCATAATACAAACAAGCAAGCCTGCTTATAAGTGACCTGGACGCGCCCCGCGCCGGGATCGAGGAGAAGGACAGTGCCCGCTGACGCGCTCGTCTACGAGGCCATCAGGACGCCGCGGGGCCGCGGCAAGAGCAGCGGGTCGCTGCACACCACCAAGCCCGTCTCGCTCGTCGTGGGGCTCATCGACGAGATGCGCACCCGGCATCCCGAGCTCGACACCTCGCGGATCGACGACCTCGTCCTCGGCTGCGTCACCCCGGTCGGCGACCAGGGCGGCGACATCGCCAAGACGGCGGCGCTGATGGCCGGCCTCCCCGAAACCGTCGCCGGCGTCCAGCTCAACCGCTTCTGCGCCTCGGGGCTCGAGGCGGTCAACATCGCCGCCCAGAAGGTGCGCTCCGGCTGGGAGGACCTGGTGCTCGCCGGCGGCGTCGAGTCGATGTCGCGGGTCCCGATGGGGAGCGACGGCGGCGCCTGGGCGATGGACCCGGAGACCAGCTACGCGACCGGCTTCGTCCCCCAGGGGATCGGCGCCGACCTCATCGCCACCATCGAGGGCTTCACCCGCGAGGACGTCGACCGCTACGCGCTCGAGTCCCAGAAGCGCGCCGCGAGCGCCTGGGCCGAGGGGCTCTTCAACGGCTCGGTGGTGCCGGTCCGCGACATCACCGGCGAGGTGCTCATCGAGCGCGACGAGCACATCCGCGCCGACTCCACCATCGCGGGGCTGGGGGCGCTCAACCCCTCCTTCGCGATGATGGGCGAGATGGGCGGCTTCGACGCCGTGGCGCTCCAGAAGTACCACTGGGTCGAGCGCATCGAGCACGTGCACACCCCGGGCAACTCCTCGGGCATCGTCGACGGCGCCGCCCTGGTGCTGATCGGCAGCGAGGAGATCGGCCGGGAGCTCGGGCTGCGTCCGCGCGCACGCATCCTGGCCACCGCGCTGAGCGGCGCCGATCCGACGATCATGCTCACCGGCCCGATGCCGGCCTCGCGCAAGGCACTCGCCAAGGCGGGGCTGAGCATCCGGGACATGGACCTCGTCGAGATCAACGAGGCCTTCGCCGCGGTGGTGCTGCGCTTCATGAAGGACATGGAGCTGCCCCCCGAGAAGGTCAACGTCAACGGCGGCGCCATCGCCATGGGCCATCCCCTCGGCGCCACCGGGGCGATGATCCTGGGCACGCTCATCGACGAGCTCGAGCGGCGCGATCGCCGCTACGGCCTCGCCACCCTCTGCGTCGGCGGCGGCATGGGCATCGCCACCGTCGTCGAGCGGCTCTGAGCCGGGAGGAGAGAGCCATGACCACCACCAGCAGCATCAGCTGGGAGAAGGACGCCGACGGCGTCGTCGTCCTCACCCTCGACGATCCCACCCAGTCGGCGAACACCATGAACGAGCTCTACGTGAGCTCGATGGGCGCGACCCTCGACCGCCTCGAGGCCGAGAGGGACTCGATCACCGGGGTGATCCTCACCTCGGCGAAGAAGACCTTCTTCGCCGGCGGCGACCTGCGCCTGCTCATCCAGGCGACCCGTGACCAGGCCCACCAGGTGCGCGAGAACGTCACCCGGATCAAGGCGCAGCTGCGCCGGCTGGAGACGCTCGGCCGCCCGGTCGTCGCCGCGGTCAACGGCACCGCGCTCGGCGGCGGCTTCGAGATCACCCTCGCCTGCCACCACCGCATCCTCGCGGACGACCCGAAGCTGCGCGTCGGCTTCCCCGAGGTGACCCTCGGCCTGCTCCCCGGCGCCGGCGGCGTGGTCCGCACCGTTCGCCTGCTCGGCGCCGCCGAGGCGCTGCTCAAGCTGCTCCTGCAGGGCCAGCAGCTCGCGCCGAAGGACGCGCTGTCGCTGGGGATCGTCCACGAGGTGGTCCCCGCGGACGGGCTGATCGCCGCGGCGAAGACGTGGATCGCCGCCAACCCCGGCGCGCAGCAGCCCTACGACGTGCGCGGCTACCGGGTGCCCGGCGGCACCCCGTCGACGCCGGCGTTCGCGGCCAACCTGCCCGCCTTCCCCGCCAACCTCCGCAAGCAGCTCAAGGGCGCGCCCTACCCGGCGCCGCACCACATCCTCTGCGCCGCGATCGAGGGGCTGCAGGTCGACGTCGACGGCGCGCTGTCGATCGAGACCCGCTACTTCGTCGACCTGGTCACCGGCCAGACCTCGAAGAACATGATCCAGGCGTTCTGGTTCGACCTCAACCACATCAACCACGGCGGGGCGCGGCCCAAGGGCGTGCCCCCGTGGAAGGCGCAGCGCGT
>DATARS010000002.1:0-6231 GCA_036269455.1 Candidatus Dormiibacterota bacterium
CGACAGCTTCGCCAACTCCCACGAGTACCACCTCGCCCTGGTGGACACCTGGTACGTCCACTACCTGGGGCGCCACTCCGATCCCATCGGCCAGAACTACTGGGCGACCGGCCTCGACCAGGGACGCAAGGACGACGCCGGCATCGTCTTCCTGGTCAGCTCCGACGAGTACTTCGGGCACCCCTCGGCCTTCTGAGCAACGCCGTGCGTTGCTCTTCTATGACCGGCCCGGTGGCGCGCAGACGCTGCGGGCGCGAAGCGCCCGCCGGCCGGGAGTCCGGCCGGGGAGGGGGGTAGCACACGGCATCGCGCAGCGATGTATTGTGCTGAGCGGGGGGAGGGGTACCCTCCCCCCGGTTAACAACCGACTCCCACGCAGACCAGCTCGACTCCCACACCGACCAGCCCGACTCCCACACCGACCAGCCCGGTTAGAAGCCCCCGGCGCCGCGGCGCAGCTCCCGGCGCCAGTGGGCGTCGAGGGCACGCTGCACCTGGATGTCGCTCCACCAGAAGGGCACCAGGGCGAGCTGCTCGCGATCGACCCGCAGTCCGCGCACGAGCAGGCGGCGGCGGACCGGCAGGCCGTAGTCGCGGCGCCAGGCCACCTTGTAGAGGAGATAGAGGGCGACCCAGCCGAGCAGCCCGGCGAGGGCGTACTGGGGGTGGAGCTGGAAATTCTGGAGCATGCGAGGACAGACGATACCCCCGCGTCCGACGCCGAGCCGCGTCGTGGAGGCCCACGTTGCACGGTCGTCGCCGATCGCCAGAGGTGTGATCGGAGGGTGGCGGCGCCGCACCGACATGCGGCGGACTCGTCATCGCCATGGACGACGTGCTTTGATCCGCGGCCACGGACATGAACCTCGAGACCGACCTCTCCCTGCCGGGGACGCCGCAGGACGTCTTCGACACCCTCGTCGACGCGCGGCGTGCCGCCGGTGCGGTCCCGGGCGTCCGGCTGACCCCGCCGTCCGGGGCGCCGCTCGCCGAGCAGCTGGAGGGCCCGGGGGTGGGGGCCGAGCTGCGGCTCCAGGCCGGGGGCACGCAGATCACCTACCGGGGGCGGGTGCTCCCCGGCACCGCGGACCGGGCGGCGGGCATCCTGGGGTGTCGTATCGAGGCCCGGGAGGCCCGCGGTGACGGGGTGCTGCGCGGGGACGTCGGCGTGCGACTGGACCCCAGCGGGGAGGGCACCCTGATGCACGTCGGCGCCGACCTCGAGATCACCGGTCGCGCCGAGCGGCTGGGCGAGGACCGGCTCCGCGCGGCGACGCTGCGGCTGTTGCAGCGCATGGCCACCGGCCTCGCCGAGGCCGCCACCGAGCCCGCCTCCGGACCCGAGCCCGACCCCGACGCGCTGCCGCTGGTCACCCTGCCCGCGGTGCTGCTCAGCGGTGCCGAACCCCAGGCGGAGATCCCGGGACGGGTGCGGCTGATGACCGCCGAGCCGCTCCCGCTCTCCACCCTGCCGGTGAGCGGCGGCCACCTCGACGACCTCCGCGTCGAGCTGCGCCGGCGTCCCTGGGCGGTCGCGCTCGCGCTGGTGGCGGTCGCCGCCATCCTCCTGGCCCTGCGGCGCCGCGGTTCCGGCGGGGACTGACCGTCCCCTGACCTCAGTGCCCCGGCGTCCCCGGGGGCGTGGGCGATCCGGAGGGCGCCGGAGATCCCGACGGCGACGGCGACGGCGACGACTGCGACTGCGACTGCTCCTGCGCCTTCAGCTGCGCCCACTGCTGCTGCTGCTGCTGCTGGAGCGTCAGCTGGTCCTGCTGATGCTTCTGCTGCAGCGCCGTGGTCTGGGTGTCGTGCTGCTGCTGCAGCTGAATCTGCTGCTGCTGCTGCTGCGCCTTGAGGTTCTTCATGGCCTGGGCCTGCTGCGCCTTGACCTGCTTCTTCTGCGCCGGTGGGGCCTGCGCGAGCTGCTGAGCCTGCTGGTTCTTCAGCTGCTGCATCTGCGCCTGCTGCTGCTGCTGCTGGTTGAGGTTCTCGCGCTGCTGCTGCTGCTGGAGCGACATCGTCTCGGCCGACTGCTGGGTCTGCTGTTGCTGGGTCTGCTGCGACTGCTGGTTCTTCATCTGCTGCTCGGCGGGGGTCAGCGGCGGCGGCGTGGGCTTCGGGGTGGGGGCCGGGGTCGGCGGAGCCGTCTGCACCGGGGCGTTCACCGGGGGCGGGGGCAGGGCGGGAGGCGGCGCGACCGCGGCCACCGGAGGCGCGACGGCGGGTGCGGCGGTGGCGGGTGCATGGGTGGCCGCGGGAGCGACGGGGACGACCACGGCCGCGCTGGTCGGCGACGCCAGCGGCGGCAGCGGGGGGAAGGTGGCCACCGCCTGGAGCGGCGCCGCGGGCCCGCTCACCGCGGTCGGCGGCGCCGCCGAGTAGGGGGCGGTGGGATCGAACCCCGGTCCGATCGTGTGCAGCACCACCGCCAGCGCGCAGCAGCCGGCGACGCCGGCGGGACCGGCGATCAGGAGCGGACGGCGCCAGGCGGACGCGTCTGGTAGCCGGGGCGCGAACATGCCCTTGCGGATCCGCATCGGCGCTCCCTCCGGCCGGCGCACGCCCACCGGCCCCGACCGTCGCGACGGTCCTCTCATGGCCGCCCCACCGCCATGGGCCGGCTTCCTTCCGCACGCGAGTGTAGCGCCGATTGACCTCATGGTCATCCCACGCAGAAAGCGGGTATCGGTGCTCTCAGGACCCCGTGCGGGCCGCCTCCCGCTCGTTCATCGCCTGGTTGAGGCGGCGCAGCAGCGCGGTCAGCTGGTCGCGGTCGCCGTCGCTCCAGCCCGCGAGCACCTGCCGGAGCGGAGCGCGGCGGGCGGCGCGGATCTCGTCGACGCGGGCAGAGCCGTGCTCGGTCACGTGCAGCTGGGCGCAGCGGCGGTCGCGCGGATCGGGCCGGGTCTCCACCAGGCCGGCCGCCTCGAGCCGGGCGATGTGCCGGCTCACCGTCGACTTGTCGAGGTGGAAGTAGCGGGCCAGCTCGCCGGTGCGCATCGGACCCTCGTCGCGGAGCGCCACCAGCAGCGGCAGCACGGTGTGGTCGATGTCGGGGCCGTGGTCCGCGGTCCAGAGCCCGCGGAGCACCCGCCGGACCACCAGGGTCAGCTCGCGCTCGAGCGCGGTCATCGCCTCCTCGGTCATCGCATTCCCACCCCCTGCGGCTCGCGCTCGGCGGTGCCGAGGACGCCGCTGGCGACCTTCTCCATCAGCCCGAGCATGGTCTCGAGCTCGTTCTCGTCGAGCGTCGCCATCACCCGGCTGTGCGCGCTGCGGGCCGCCTCGCGGTAGCGACCGACGAGGTCGCAGCCGCGGCCGGTGAGCACCAGCTCGGCGCCTCCGTCCGGGGCGGGCCGCTGCTCCACCAGCCCGCGCTCGCAGAGGGTCGTGGCGAGGTGCTCGGCGGCCTGGGGGTCCATGCCCGGGGCTGCCGCCAGGCGTTCCAGCGAGAGGGAGTCGCTCGCCCCGCGATGGACGCCGAGCGAGCGCAGCGCCTCGACCTCGGCGTAGGTGAGCCCGGTGACCGCGTCGGCGAGCTCGCGGCGCAGGTCGACGGGGATCATCGTCTGGGCCGCGCCACTCACCACCGGCTCGACGGCGAGGAAGCGCTCGACGAGCGACGGTCGCGGCGAGGGCATGCCCAGGCAATCGCCCACGTGCCGGGCGGCCATCGCCGCGTCCTCGCGACCGCGCAGCCGGATCTCGGGGAGGATCAGCGAGAGCAGGAAGGCGAGCAGGGCGATGGGCACGCCGACGGTGAACACGGTGGCGACGGCGCCGGCGAAGGCATCGAGGTAGCCGGCCCGGATCGCCGGCGGCAACGCCTGCAGCGCCGAGGGGCGGCCGGCAAGGCTGCCGCCCATGCTCGCCACGGCCTGCGGCGGCAGGTCGTTCATCAGGTTGTGGGCCAGCTGGTTGGAGAAGATGGCGCCGAACACCGCGGTGCCGACCGAGCCGCCCACCGAGCGGAAGAAGGTCGCCGCCGAGGTGGCGACGCCGAGGTCGCCGCGCTCGACGCTGCTCTGCACCGCGAGCACGAGCACCTGCATGACCAGCCCGAGGCCCAGCCCCAGCACCACCATGTCGAGGGAGATGGTGCCCTGGCCGGCGTGGGCGTCGAGCCGCGAGAGCATGAGCATCCCCACGCTCATCAGCGCGGTGCCGGCGATGGGGAAGGCGCGGTAGCGGCCGGTGCGCGAGATCAGCTGGCCGGAGAGGATCGAGCTGGTCAGCACCCCGGCCATCAGCGGCAGCAGCAGCAGCCCCGAGTTGGTGGCCGAGGCGCCGGTCACCAGCTGGAGGAAGAGCGGCAGGTAGGTGATGGTGCCGAAGAGCGCGAGCCCGACGATGAAGCCGACGGCGCTGGCGACGGTGAACACCCGCATGCGGAACAGGTGGAGCGGCAGGATGGGCTCCTCGGCGCGGCTCTCGACCAGGACGAAGAGGGTGAGGCAGACCACCGTGGCGATCCCCAGCCCGATGATCTCCGGCGAGGCCCAGGGATACTGGGTCCCGCCCCAGGTGGTGAGCAGCACCAGCGAGGTCACCCCGGCGGTGAGCAGCGTGGCGCCGAGGATGTCGATGCGGTGCTCGACCCGGCCCGCGGGCAGCCGCAGCACCACCGCGGTGACGAACAGGGCGAGGATGCCGAGCGGCACGTTGACGTAGAAGACCCAGCGCCAGCTCAGGTGGTCGGTGAAGAAGCCGCCGATCAGCGGGCCGCCGACCGAGGAGAGCCCGAAGACGGCGCCGAAGTAGCCCTGGTAGCGGCCCCGCTCGCGGGGGCTGACGACGTCGGCGATGATCGCCTGGGCGCCCACCATCAGCCCGCCGCCCCCCACCCCCTGGACGGCGCGGAAGGCGATCAGCTGAGGCATGTTCTGGGCCACTCCGCAGAGCACCGAGCCGATGAGGAAGAGGACGATCGCCACCTGGAAGACGCCCTTGCGCCCGTAGAGGTCGCCGAGCTTGCCGTAGAGCGGCGTGCTCACCGTGGTGGCGAGCAGGTAGGCGGTGACCACCCAGGAGAGGTGCTCGAGGCCGCCGAGCTCGCCGACGATGGTGGGCAGGGCGGTGGAGACGATCGTCTGGTCGAGCGACGCCATCAGCATCGCGAGCATCAGCCCGCCGACGATCAGGTTGAGCTCGCGACGGTCGAGGCGGGGGGCTCCGATCGCCGCATCCGCAGGCAGGCTCGCGGGGCGGGTGGCGGCATTCTGCATCTTCGGCGTGATGGTATCCGCCGGACGTGCGCCGGCTCAGCACCGCGTTGGGCGGAGGCTCCGGGTGCGGGAGGGCGGCCGATACACTGCCGAGATGGTCACGGATGCCGACGTCCCCGGCAGCGCGGCCCGCGCCGAGCTCGCCACCCGGGCGCGGCTGGTGGTGCTGCGCCTCGCCCGCCGGCTCCGGCGCACCGCCGACGGCGGCCTGACCGCGACCCAGCTCTCGGCGCTCGCCACCATCGAGAGCCGGGGGCCGCTGCGGCTCGGCGACCTCGGCATCCACGAGGGCATCGCGCCGCCGACCGTGTCGCGGCTGGTCGACCACCTCGAGGGCGCCGGGCTGGTGCGCCGCCAGACCGACGCCCGCGACGGCCGCTCCTTCCTCGTCGGGCTGACCCCCGAGGGCGAGGCCCTGCTCGCCGACCTGCGCTCGACCGGCACCCATCTGCTGGAGACGGCGATGGCGAGCCTCGGCGAGGAGGAGCAGCGGCTGCTCATCCAGGCCATCCCGGTCCTCGAGCGCCTGCTCGACGCCCTCGGCGAGGGCGCCCCGCCCGGGGCCTAAATCCCCAGGGCGTCGAGCAGGCGGTCGTTCTCCCCGGGCGCGCCGACGGTGATGCGCAGCCGGTCGGCGTGGTCGCCGTCGAAGTGGCGGACGAGGATGCGCCGCTCGCGCAGCCGGGCGAGCACGCCCGGGGCGTCGCCTCCCGGGGGACGGGCGAAGACGAAGTTGGCGTGGGAGTCGGTCAGGTCCCACCCGGCCGCGGCGAGCCGGGCGCTGAGCCGGGCGCGCTCGCCGCGCACGCCGTCGACGATGCGGCGGTGGTGCTCCTCGTCGGCGAGGGCGGCGGCGGCGCCGGCGATGGCGCAGCGGTCGACCGGGTAGGAGAACTCACTCTTACCTTCGCCCTCGGCAATGCGCTTTCGAGCCAGCTCAACGAGTGACAGCGGATCTCCGCCACCAGGCTTGAGCAAGAAAATTCGACCGGGTCGCGGAATAAAA
>DATARS010000003.1:0-17108 GCA_036269455.1 Candidatus Dormiibacterota bacterium
CCGTCGACTACACGCCGACGACCACCATCACCCAGACCAAGACCGGCGTGCTCGCCGACATCGTCCCCGGCAGCTGCGTGATCGCCACCGGCACCAAGGATGCGAGCGGCAATGTCGTCGCCTCCAGCGTCCGGCTCAGCCAGCCGGTGAACGGCGCCTGCACCGCCGGCTTCGGCAACCGCCCGGGCGGCGCGGGCAACGGCCCCCGCCCCACCCCGAACGGCACCCCACGGGCCACCCCGGCGCCCGGCCAGCCCCTGCCCTCCTTCGCGGCGGGCAGGGTGACCGCGGTGAACGGCACCGCGGTGACCGTCCAGCCCACCACCGGCGCGGCGCAGACGATCACCGTGCCCACCACGGTGACGGTGTCCGAGTCGAACCCGGTCCCGGCGAGTGACCTCAGTGTCGGTGACTGCATCCAGGCGAACGGCAGCAAGGACTCCGGCGGGACCGTCGCCGCGACCGCGCTGTCGATCGTCCCGCCCGGCCCCTCGGGCTGCTTCTCCGGCGGCCGCGGCGGCTTCGGCGGCGGCTTCGGCGGCGGCCGTGGCTTCGGCGGCGGCGGCGCCGGCGCGGCGAACAACGGCTGACCCGGCGCGGCCCCGCGCCGCGACCGGCTGATCGGAGAGGAGCCGTCCCCAGGAGGGGGCGGCTCCTTCCGTATGCTCTGGGCCCGATGCTCCCCGCCGGAGGGTTCGCGGCACGCCGCGCGGACCTCCTCGCCCTGCTCGTGTACGGTGGGTTCGCCTGCCTGCTCTTCCTCCCGGCGCTGCACGCGCCGGCGAGCCGCATCATCGGCTACCCCGGCGACGCCCAGCAGACGATGTGGTTCCTGCGCTGGACCCCCTGGGCGCTGACCCACGGCACCGACCCGCTGGTCACCGGGTATCTCAACCATCCCACCGGCGTGAACCTGATGTGGAACTCGCTCGCGCCGGCGCTGGGAATCGCGCTCTGGCCGGTGAGCGCGACCGCCGGGCTGGTGGTCTCCTACAACGTGCTCGTCGCCGCCGAGATCGCGCTCTCGGCCTGGTGCGCGTACCTGGCGCTGCGCCGCTTCGTGGCGCGTCCCGTCGCCGCCGGCATCGGCGGGCTGCTCTACGGCTTCTCGCCGTTCCTGCTCGCCCACGCCCACGGCCACGCCAAGATCATCTTCGCGCTGCTGCCGCCGCTGCTCCTCATCGTCCTGCACGAGATGCTGGTGGTGCAGCGCCGCCGCCCGCGCACCTCGGGGATCGCCCTCGGCGCACTCATCGCCCTGCAGCTGCTCGTCTACGAGGAGGGGGTGGTGCTCGCGGTGATCGCCGGCACCGCCGCCGCCGCCGTGCTCGCCCTCCTCCACCGCGACCGGGTGCGCGCCGCGCGGCCGCACGCGCTCCGCGCCCTCGCCTGGGCCGGCGCGACGGTCGTGGTCCTGGGCGCCTACCCGCTCGGGGTGCAGCTGCTCGGGCCGAACCGGATCACCTCCACCGTCCCCGGCGGCAGCGTCTACGTCACCGACGTCGCCAACCTGGTGCTGCCCACCGACTACCAGCTGGTGGCGCCCTCACCCGCGACCCGGGTGACCGACCGCCTCTCGGGCAACGAGGCCGAGAACGGCGCCTACCTGGGCCTCCCCCTGCTCGGGATCGTCGCCCTGTCGGTGCTCTGGCTGCGGGGGCGGCCGGTGGTGCGCTGGGCGCTGATCAGCGCGGCGGTGCTGCTGCTGCTCTCGCTGGGGCCGCAGCTCCACACCGGTGGCCACGTCAGCCGGCCGCCGCTGCCCTGGCGCGCCGTCGAGGCGCTCCCGGTGGTCGGCGCCGCCCTGCCGGTGCGCCTCGGCGTCTACGTCGACCTGCTCGTCGCGCTCCTCCTCGCCCTGGTCGTGGCCGAGGCGCTGGGCACGCGGCGGCCGGCCGCCCAGCGCGCCCTGGCCGGTGGCCTGCTCGCGCTGACGGTGGTCACGCTGCTGCCCCGGGTGCCCTTCCCGTCGACGGCGGTGGGCGTGCCCGCGTTCTTCCGCGGCGACGGCGTCGCCTCGCTCCCCGCCGGGTCGGTCGCGCTCGTCGCGCCGTTCGCCCACGACGGCCCGTCCGACCCGGCGATGCTCTGGCAGGCGGAGTCGGAGATGCGCTTTCGCATGCCCGAGGGCTACTTCGTCGGCGTGCGCGGCAAGGGGGTGCGCAGCGACGGCCCCCATCTCTCCGCCACCGGCTCGGCGATGATCGCCATCCAGTCGGGGCACGCCGCGCCCGCGCTCACCCCACGGCTGCGCACCCAGGTGATGGACGAGCTCTGCCGCTGGGAGGTGCGCACCGTGCTGGTCGGGCCCATGGCCCACGAGCAGCGGATGACGACCTTCGTGAGCGCGCTGCTCGGCCGGCCGCCCACGAGGGTCGGCGGCGTGCTGGTCTGGCGCCTTCCGCAGGGCTGAACCGCGCGGTCAAACCCTGCCGAAGGCGAGGCGCGCCGGCCGCACCTCGTCGCCGTCGACCGCGAAGAGCCGGAAGCCGAGACCGTGCAGGGTGGCGGCGATCTCCTCGGAGACGGGCCCGCTGAGCCGCATGCCGATCTCGCACCCGGGATGCTCGGCGGCGGCCGTGGCGACGGCGGCGAGCAGGCTGTGCAGGGTGGGGTCGATGGCGAAGCGAGGGTCGGTGTCGATGAGGCCGCGCTTGACGTATTCGTCGAGCGGATGCTGGGTGAGCAGCTGCCGCGCCGGGATGCCGAACATCGCCGCCTGCATCACCCGGACCTCGAGCCAGACGACGTCGCTGACCTCGGCGATCCCGCCGGAGAGGAGCGCCCCGCGCGGGCTGGTCAGGTAGGTGCCGATCCGAACCCGTCCCCCGGGGCTGCCGAGGTCGCGCAGCGCCCGGGCCTCGCGCGGGTCGGAGACGTGGCGGACCGCCAGGTGGATGGGTCCGGCGTGGCCGCTGCGCGCCGCGGCGGTGGAGAGCCCGGCGAACTGCGCCGAGAGCAGCGCGGGGAGGCCGACCGGCACCGACAGCTGCGGGTAGTGGGTGAGCAGCTGGGTCTGCTGCATCAGCTCGCGCGACTCGTCGGCCTTGAAGTCGATGGCGCGGATCCCCACCTCGGCGGAGCCGGCGGCGCGGAGCAGCGGCTCGAAGACCTCGGCGATCACCGCCTCGACCCGGCTGAGGTCGAGGGAGTCGAGCTCGCGCTGGGCGAGCAGGGACTCGATGAGCCCGTCGAGATGGCCGGTGGCGGCGAGCACGTCGTCGACGCTGGTCACCACCCCGGTGGCGCCGCGCTCGAGCACGGTGGTGACGTGCTCGGCGGTGGTGACCCGGCCGAGGATGCGGCAGCCGGAGCGGCCGTCGGCCGCGGCGAGGAGGAAGCCGAGATCCGGGTTGGACGCGGCCGGCGCGGTCATCGGCAGCGCGCCGGTGAAGACGTCGCCGCTGAGCCCGTCGAGGGAGATCGGGTCACCCTCCTCGACGACCCGCCCGCCGACCGCGAGGCGGCCGCGGTCGGGCTCGATGCGCGCCTCGCCGCAGCCGACCACGCAGGGCTTGGCGAGCGCCCGCGCGACCACCGCGGCGTGGCTGGTGGCGCCGCCGGTGGCGGTGAGGATGCCGCAGGCGGCGATCATGCCGTGGAGGTCGACCGGGCTGGTGATCGGCCGCGCGAGGATCACCGCCTCGCCGTGGGCGGCGCGCTGGGCGGCCCGGTCGGCGTCGAGCACCAGCGTCCCGCTCACCTGTCCCGGCGCCGCACCCACCCCGGTGGTCAGCAGCCGGCCCTGCGCCCTCGCCGCGGCCACCGAGCCCTCGGCGAACTGGGGGCGCTCGAGCTGGCGGATCTGGCCGGCGCTCACCGCCGACAGGGCGTCGCCCGCCTCGACCCGCGCCTCGCGGAGCAGGTCGGCGGCGATGCGGATGGCCGCCTCGGGGGTGCGCTTGGCGCTGCGCACCTGGAGCAGGTAGAGGCGGCCGCGCTCGACGGTGAACTCGATGTCGAGGACGTCGCCGAGGCTGCGCTCGAGCTGGAGGCAGCGGTCGCGGAGCTCGCCGAAGAGCTCGGGGAGGCGCGCGCCGGCGCTGGCGATGGGTTCGGGGGTGGCGGTGCCGGCGACGACGTCCTCGCCCTGGCCGCCCTCGAGGTACTCGCCGTAGAGCTGCGGGTCGCCGGTGACCGGGTTGCGGGTGAAGACCACCCCCGATCCCGACGGCCTCCCCAGGTTGCCGAAGACCATCGACTGCACCACCACCGCGGTGCCGAGGTCGTGGGGGATGCGGTGGAAGTCGCGGTAGGTGACCGCGCGGCGGTTGTTCCAGGAGCGGAAGACCGCCTCGATGGCGCCGCTCAACTGCCGCCGCGGATCACTGGGGACCTCCTCGCCGGCGTCGTCGTCGACCGCCCGCTGGCAGAGTGCCCAGAGCTCGTCGTAGAGCGCGCCGGGGTCGGTGGCCGACCGCACCCGGTCGCCGAGGTCGCCGACCGCCTCGGCGATGACGTCGCCGGAGGCGCCGAGCACGATCTCCGAGTACATGCGGTGGAAGCGCACCAGCACGTCGGCCATGAAGCGCAGGTCGCCGCTGGCCTCGGCGATCGCCACCGCGGTCTCGCGGTTGAGGCCGAGGTTGAGGACGGTGTCCATCATCCCCGGCATCGAGACCGGAGCCCCGGAGCGCACCGAGATCAGCAGCGGCACCGGGCCCGAGCCGAAGCTCTTGCCGGTGTGCCGCTCCAGGGTGGCCAGGTGGTCGAGCACCTCGTCGAGGAGCCCCGCGGGCACCGCGCCCTCGGCCATCACGCCGCGGCAGGCGTCGGTGGTGATGATGAAGCCCGGCGGAACCGGGAGCCCCTCGGCGGTGAGCCGGGCGAGACCCGCGCCCTTGCCGCCGAGCAGCCGCACCTGGCGGTGGTCCGCCTCGCCGAACGCGAGCACGCAGCGCACCGCCGGGAGGACGCTCACCGGGGAGCCGGGCCGGACGCCGACCGCGTCGCTCACTCCCTGCGCGCCCGTCCCATGGTGCGCAGCAGGTCCTCGTGGAACTCGAACCAGACGTTGTGCACCGAGTCGACGGTCGGCGTGGAGACATAGGCGGTGTCGCCCTCGTCGACCCTGCGCATCGCCACCTCGAGACGCCGCGCGTAGCGCTCGAAGCGCGGGTCGCGGCGGGAGAGCGCGCCGAGGATGTCGCAGAGCTGCTGCACCGCCCGGTCGACCCTGGTGACGACCTTGGCGTCGTACTCGGGGTCGCCGTGGTCGTTGGTCACCTTGCGACCGCCGACGTCGACCTGGTGCCAGAGGGCGAGCGCGTCGAGGAAGCGCCGATTGACGACCTCGAACTGGTCGGCGAGCCGCACCGCCTCGCCGTCGCGGCGCAGCTCGGCGTAGCATTCCGCCGCGTACTCCTCGACCCGGCCCTGGGCGCTGTCGCCGGCGAGCGCCTGCTCGCCGACCAGGACGATGTGCCCGGCCTGCTCGAGGTCGCGCATCGCGCCATCGACCTCGGCGAGGGTGACTCCGGTGGCGGAGCTGACCGACCCGGCGCTCGCCATCTTCTTGAGGACGATGCTGTTGAGGACCTCGAAGTGGAGGCGGTCGAGCTGCACCCCATCCGCCCCCGGAGCGGGCAGGACGTCGACCTGGAGATCCGGTTGCGCCTCTCTGTCCATCTCACCAACTCAGTGGGCTGTCGATGAGGCGTCATGTTCAGCGATGACGCGGCCACTGACGATGGGACGACCGGACAATCTCCCGTTGTCGTCACTATCTCCGCGCGACAACTGGACCAGCCGGTCGTCAGCGCACCGGCGCCCGGCGCAGCACCCCGCTCACGTCCTCGTGGGGACGGGGGATGACGTGGGCGGACACCACCCGGCCGACACGGCCCGCGGCGGCGGCGCCGGCGTCGACGGCGGCCTGGGTCGCACCCACGTCGCCGCGCACGATGATGGTGATCAGCCCGCCACCGGGCTGCTGGCGTGCCACCAGTGACACGTTGGCGGCCTTCACCATCGCGTCGGCCGCCTCGATCGCCGCCGCCAGGCCCACGGTCTCGACCAGTCCCAGGGCGACGCCATGGTCAGCCATCGGATGGCGCTCCTCCGCTCACACGCGAACACACACGGCCAGGAGCGCGGACCTCACGGCCCGCGCTCCCCACCGGTTCCTTACAGCCAGCGCCCCTTGGAGGCGCGGAGGTCGGCGTCCTGCGAGAAGGGCAGGTAGCCGGCGCCGGAGAAGATCTTCTGCGGGACCACCACCTGCACGAAGTTGCGCTTGGTGATCTCGTAGTAGTACTGCGAGACGCGGGAGTCGATCTCCCAGAAGTCGAACTTCCGGCAGACCTCGTCGTAGGCCCCCGCCCGGCGCAGATGGGGGAGGATCATCTCGATGTAATAGCTGTAGATGCCGTTGGTGCACAGCTGACGGCGGGACATCTTGGCCGTCTTCTTGTACATCTTGAAGGTGGAATCCTGGATCTTGGCGATGTCGCCGGCGACGTCCTTGATCGGGAGCGACTTGACCTCGCCCATCGGGGTGTCGAACTTCTCGCGGGAGAAGATCGCGCCGCCGGTGATGTACGGGATGTAGTTCTTGGGCAGGGTGAAGGTCGTCGAGATGTCGTTGACCCGGATCTCCCGCGTCCCCATGAGGTTGGGGTCGATCACCACCGCGAGCGTGTACGCGTGGGGCAGCCCCTCGCAGATGTCGCTCCAGTGGAACACCTCCTCGTTGCAGAAGAGGTCACGGATGATCAGGATGCGGCCGTCGGGCAGCGGGTAGGGACCGGTGTCGCCGAGGCCCAGGCGGCAGTCGTAGTGGTCGAAGAAGGCGAGCAGCTCGGCGGTCGCGTTGAACTGGGTGAACTGGTTCGCACGCTCGGAGCCGGGCTCGAAGTTCTCGACCTGGTTCATGACCATGTCGATCACGGACTGGTCATGGATCTGGCAGCGATAGCGGTCCTGCGAGTTCAGGATCAGCCCGTCCTGGCGCTTGCCCCAGAGGACGCGCTGCATGAACTTGAGGATGATGTTGGACTCCTCGACGTAGTCGTCGGCGTCCATCACCTCGAGGGCGAGCAGGCCGCAGCGGCCCATGCCGAACGCCACCGCGCCCAGGCACCAGTCGTGCACGCAGTTGATCTTGGTGCCGATCTCCTTGCGCGCGCTCGCACCGATGTCGATCACGCCCTGGGCACCGATCTGGTCGGTGACGTAGCGCATGATCTCGGGGTAGCGGTAGAACTCGTTCATGAACGCCAGGATCTCGTACTCCTGGCGGGGGATCATTCCCGAGACACCCTCGGTGGCCCGCATCACCAGGACGTCCCAGATGTTCCAGGCGAGGTAGTTGTTGAGGTCGTTGAGCTCGTCGAGGGTGAACTGGTCGTTCAGCACCTCGGCGTGGCTGACCTTCTCCAGCACGCCGCTCTTCGCGCGGCTGCGCATCTGCTTGTCGCCCTTGATGCCGTCGACCACCGGCTCCATGCCGACGAAGTTGCCGGTGTAGACCAGATCCTGGTACCGAAGACCGTCGTCGTCGGGCTCGTACCGCTTGGTGAACTCGGCCTGACCCGACCGCTCCATGACAGCCACAGGGTGTTCCTCCCGAGATGGTGTTGGGACCCGTGCCCCCTGCCGACTCGGGCGGGGGCTGCCGGCGGCCCGTGTTATTCGCTCAGCAGCACCTTGCCAGTGTCGTGATCGTCACACGCGAGGGTGACGTGCTTGCCGTCGAGGCGCGCCCGGATGGCCTCGAAATGGCTGTCGTCGGTCTCACCCGGGACGTAGCGGGAGTCGCTGTCCGGAAGGTGGACGGTCATCACGCACGGGGTCTGGAACTCGCGCGAGAGGATGCCCAGGTGGGACTCGGGTGCGCCCGACATGGTGATGACGCCGATGGCGCCCATGCTCAGCGCCGGGGCCAGGAACGTGGTGGTTCCGCCACGCACCAGCAGGATGTGCTCCTTGAGCTTGCCCGACTGGATGAGCCCGATGACATCCTGCGGGGACGCCAGGTACTTGACCACGCCGCTCGGCCGCTTGTCGGTCTCGAACACGTTGTACCCCTGTGCCAAGACCTGGGCTGTCTCCAACATGGGCCACCTCCATCCAGTGGGGTCCCGGGTCCCGGGACCGGTCAGCGAGAAGCGATGTTCGCGAAGCTCGGCCGGAGCGTCCATCTGCGCACCGGACAGAGATGAGCACGATGCCTTGTCCGGCGGGGATAACCCCTCACCGGGCCGCGCCGGCGGCGCTCCGGCCGCTGGGATGGGCGAGGTCCGAGAGCGTCTGCACGCCGAAGAAGTCCTGGATCTCGCCGTGGCCGGTCAGGCCGCGGCACTCCCAGCGGGCGAGCACGTTGTAGCCGACGACGTTGGGCCAGGCGTTCCAGGGGAAGGCGGTCATCGCCCGACCCTGCAGCTCCCAGGTGCGATCCCGCCTGTCCACCACCCGCAGCGTGACCTCGTCGGCGTAGTGGCCACGGCGGCGGGTGCGCCCGCTGCCGGCCTTGAGTCCATGGACCTCGCCGTCCTCCATCACGTATCCGTGGGTGAGCCGCAGCTCCTCCCCGTTGGTGGCGGCGTCGAAGTCGAAGATGGCGTGGATCGCCAGCTGGGGGCTGAAGTGGGCGTGGAGCCAGCTCATCGTGTGGGCGTGGCGCTCGCCGCGCGGTCCCCAGCTGTGGTCCATGGTGGTGACGCAGTCGAGGGGGTGGCGCCGGCCGCGGAGCACGATCTCGCCGACGGCGTGGCCGGTGGCGTCGAAGTGCCCGTTGTAGGCGGTGCCCCACGCCCAGCTCCCCGCCTCCGCCTGGGCGGCGACCATCGGGTCCTGCTCGGGATCGTGGATGTCGTAGGGGGCGTGGAGCCCGCTGAAGGTGAAGTGGACCTCGGTGCCCTCGCCGTCGTCGTAGTCGACCTGATAGGAGAGCGGCTTGTCGAAGGCCCGGATGCTCAGCCCATTGGCCAGCCGGAAGTCGGCGATGTCGGCTCCGGCGGGGATGGGCAGATGGACCTGGGAGTCCCAGTAGTCGGCGTCCTGGGGGGTCTCGACCCGGCCGCTGTTGAGGTTGACGGTGGAGAGCACCACCCCCAGCTCGGGGCGGAACAGGGTGTAGATCCCGCCGTTGATGGGGACGTCGGGGTTGTAGAACCCGAAGTAGTTGGTCTCCCCCCAGGGCGGTCCGGTCGCGGGATCGGAGGTGGGCTCGTGGAACGAGGTGTCCCGGGCCGTGATCACGCTGCATCCTCCATCGAGATGGCTGGGACGGCTGGTGGCTGCCAATCATGGGGGCCTGCCCGGGGCGGGGGCCAGGGATGCGGCGGATAACCCCGGGCCGGGGGATCCTATCCGCGAGGGCTAATGCCAGGGGTCATGGGGCTCGCTACAACTGTGGGGCGGTCCCCGGACCGCGGCCGGCGTTCCGCCGGTCCCGGACGCTACGAGAGAGAGAAGGGCGTGTCCTTGGAACCGGAGGAGGGCTCCCACCCCGCCAGCGACGTCGACACGGACGGCCGGCGCGGCTCGCGTGCACGCACCCGCCCCGACACGGCGCCGGCCCCCGCCCCCACGACAGACCCGCGTCCCGCCAGCGAAGAGGTGAAGAGGATGAGCCCGACGTCCAACGGCCATGGCATCCCGGTCGGAGCCCTGGGCCTGGTCGAGACACGGGGCCTGGTGGGCGCCATCGAGGCCGCCGACGCCATGGTCAAGGCCGCCAACGTCCGCCTCATCGGGCGTGAGCAGATCGGCGGCGGGCTGGTCACCGTCATGGTCCGGGGCGACGTGGGCGCGGTCAAGGCCGCCACCGACGCCGGGGCCGTCGCCGCCGGCAAGGTCGGCGAGGTGATCTCGGTCCATGTCATCCCCCGGCCCCACGAGGAGGTCGAGGTGATCCTCGGCAAGGACCACACCGCCGCCGCCACCACCGCGGGTGCCTCCAAGAGCTGACGGCGCACGACGACTTTCCCTCCTTCGGGCGGTGGAAAGGGGTGGATGCGGGAGCCCACCCTGGCGCGCTACTGTCCGGACGGTGGGATCACGTTTCACGCGTTTCGCGTCCCCCTGAGGTCCCTCTGATGTCTGAAGGTGTGGTGATGACCCGGCCCGTCGAGGGGGGGGTGGCCTCAAACGGCAAACACACGGAGGCGCTCGCCGACGGCATCGGCGACCGTGTCCTGACATTGGTGGCGCGACTGCGTGAGGCCGCCCCGGGCTCACAGTCGGAGCTGGCGTCGGTGGTCGCCGAGACCGTCGCGCCCTGGCTCGGCGCGACCGCGGCGGTGCTGCTGGGGCGCAACGCCCGGGGCTGGTGCCCGCTCGAGGGCTGGCGGCGGACCGCCGGCCACGGGGCGGTGCCCGAGCCGCGGCTGCTCGACAGCGTGGCCGGCGACCAGACCCAGTGGTTCGACGGCGGCCACGCCCTGCTCCTCCCGGTGCGCCCCGGCAAGGTGATGCTCCTGCTCACCGGCCTCGATGGCGGGCTGCCCGGCTTCGAGTCGGCTGGCACGGTGCTCACCATGGCCATCGACCTGATGCTCAGCGCCATCGAGCAGCGCGAGGTGGTGTGCCGCACCCGTGAGGAGGTGTCGGCGCTCCAGCAGGTCGCGACCGAGATCCTCTCTGTGCGTGACAGCGCCGAGGTTCTCCTCTCGATCACCCACACCGCCCACCGCCTGCTCAGCGCCGACATCGCCGGCGTCTTCCTGCGCGAGGAGGACGAGATGGTGATGCAGAGCTGCGTCGGCCACCGCCGCATCGAGACCGCCCGGCTGCGCATGACCCGCGGCCAGGGCCTCGCCGGGCGGGTGCTGCAGACCGGCCAGCCGGTGCAGGTCGACGACTACGTGCACGCCGACGCCATCAGCGACGACTTCATCCCGCTGGCGCAGATGGAGTCGGTGCGCTCCGCGCTCGGCGCGCCGCTCACCGTGCGCGGCGAGACCATCGGCGTGCTCGAGGTCTGGCGGCGCCGCCGCTCGGTGTTCACCGCCCACGAGGTGCGCCGCCTGGTGGCGATGGCGAGCCTGGTGACCATCGCCATCGAGAACGCCCGGCTCAACGACGCCCAGGTGACGAGCATGCGCCACCTCGAGGCCGCCTACGCCTCGCTGGAGCGCCAGGTCGACACCCTGCGCCAGTCGACGATGACCCAGCGCGTGCTCATCCAGCTGCTCCTCGAGGGCGAGGGGCTGGACGCGATCGCGCGCACCGTGTCGACCCTGACCGGTGGGCGGGTGGCGATCGTCTCGACCACCCTGGACACCCTCGCCAGCCATCCCCACGACCTCGACCTGACCGCGGTGCGCGCCGAGCTGCGCCGGGTCAGACGCGAGCGCAACAGCTCGGGGCTCACCACTCTCAAGCTGCGCGACGAGAACTGCTGGCTGTCGATGCAGAGCATCCAGGCGGCGGGCGAGTCCTTCGGCCACGTCTGCCTGATCAGCGACGAGCCCCCCGGCGACGCGCTGGAGATCGCCGTCGGCCAGGCGGCCCTGGTGGGGGCGCTCCATCAGCTCGAGCAGCGCGCCGCCGACGAGGCCCGCGCCGACGCCCGCGACGAGATCGTCTGGGACCTGCTCCACGGCTCCAACGAGTACCAGCGCGCCGCCGCCAGCCGCGCCGAGCGGATGCACATCGACCTGCGCCGGCCGCACCGCGTCTTCTGCTGCCAGCTGCAGCGCATCGAGGCGATCGCCCGCCTCGAGGGCATGGACACCGCGCGGATGGACCGGCTGCGCTACGAGGTGCGCGCGGTGGTGCAGCGGGTCTGCGCCGAGAGCGGCAGCCCCGACCTGGTCAGCCTGCGCGGCAACGACATCGTCGCCGTCGCCCCCTGCGTCGACGCCGCCGGCGCCCGCGCCCTCGCCGAGGCGGCGACCGCGCAGATGACCGCGCTGCTCCCCGGCCTGGTCACCCTCTGGGGGGTCAGCCGGCCTCACGAGAGCCCCTTCGAGTACCGCGTCGCCTACAAGGAGGCGTCGATCGCGCTCCAGGCGGCGAGCCGGCTCGGCGGCCAGAACCGCACCTCGATCTTCGACGAGCTCGGGGTGGTGCGGCTGCTGCTCGCCCCCAGCGACCAGCCCGACCTCGCCGAGTACGTCGACGAGGTGCTCGGCCCGGTGCTCGAGTACGACCGCAGGCGCGGCACCTCGCTGATCAAGACGCTGCGCGCCTACCTCGAGGCCGACTGCTCGTTGAGCATCGCCGCGCACCGGCTGTTCGTGCACCACAAGACGCTGCGCTATCGCATCGACCGCATCCAGGAGCTGAGCAGCCTCGACCTGCGCCACAACGAGGACCGCTTCCGCGCTGACCTCGCCCTGCGCATCCTCGAGGTTCCGGCGCTGCGCAACAGCCTGGACGGGGAGTGATCCGGCCCGGTCAGTGACTCCCGTTGCCGTGGCCGTTGACCATGCGGGCGACGGCGTCGCGGAGCAGGGGATCGATCACCGGCAGGCTCGTCGCCGGCACCGCGCAGGTCTCGCAGCCGCAGTCGCCGCCGCAGGCAGCGTGCGCCGCGATGGATGAGGCGGCGGCAACGCGGTGCTGGTGGCGGGTCGCGCTGGCGCGCCGGGCCTGCTCGATCGCGGTCGGCGCGGCCGCGGCGGCGGCGCGGGTGCCGCGCACCATCGAGCAGCTCAGCGCCGCGGTGGGGTCGTCGAGGAGGTGGGTGAGCAGCTCCTGGGGCCAGATGGCGACGAACTCGGCGCCGGCGGCGAGCAGCTCGTCGGCGGTGTGCATGCCCCAGACCACCCCGACGGCGCGGATGCCGCAGTGGATCGCCTCCTCGACGTCGCCGACGGTGTCGGTGACCAGCACCACCTCCTCGCCCTGCTGGGGGACCCCGGCCGACTCCTCCGTGTACTCGGGCTCGCAGAGCCGGCGCATCGAGTAGCCGGGGTCGGCGAGGAAGGCGCGGATGCTCGCCGCCTTGTCGGGCTCGAGGTCGCCGGTGAAGGCGTGGGCGAAGCAGCAGGCGAGGCCGTGCCGCTCCAGGGTGCGCCGCACCGACTCCATGGTGTTCGACGACGCCACCGCCAGCGTGCAGCTGCCCGCCAGCTTGTGGATGACGTCGGCCATGCCGGGGACGAGGTCGGGACTGTACTCGTCGCGGAGCAGCTTGAGAAAGTGCGCGCGCACCCGCTCCAGCCGCGCCGGGTCGCCGGCGCAGGTGTCCTCGAGCGCGGCGAAGAAGTTGCGACGGAACATCGCGTAGAACGCCTCGGGGTGATCCACACCGAGGTCGAACTCCGCGTTGGTGCGCCGGAAGAGACGCCACGACGCCTCGCGCGTCTTCACCAGCGTGCCGTCGAAGTCGAAGATGACGGTGCTCGGGGTCATCGCCGTCATCGTGACACCGCAGGGCCTCCGCGGCCACGGATATGAGAGATAACCCGAGACCCGCCTTTCCTATCTCCGGTGGCCAATGTCAGCGCCCGCGGCTCCCCTGTACAACGTCATTGCAGCGGTCTGTGCCGCTGCCGAGCCGATCTGTGGAGGCCTGCGGGTTGCGTCTGGGCAGGGTTGTCGGCCAGGTGGTGGCGACGGTGAAGGAGCCGGAGCTCAACGGCTTCAAGCTGCTGCTCGTTGTCGACCTCGACTATCTCGAGCCTCCCAACGGCACCCCCGTGCACCGCATGCCCCACGTGGCCGTCGACCTCGCCGGGGCGGGGGAGGGCGAGGTGGTGGTGCTGGCCACCGGCAGCGCGGCGCGCGTCGGCGCGCGCACCGCCGGGGCGCCTGTCGACCTCGCCGTGGTGGGGATCGTTGACACCGTCGTCGTCGAGGGGCGACCGAGATTCGACAAGACACGAGACATGAGGTGAGCAGTCGATGAGTCCCAGCACCGCGTTCAACGGCAGCGGCATCCCGGTGGGCGCCCTGGGCCTGGTGGAGACCAGGGGCCTGGTGGGCGCCATCGAGGCCGCCGATGCCATGGTCAAGGCCGCCAACGTCCGGCTCATCGGGCGTGAGCAGATCGGCGGCGGGCTGGTCACCGTCATGGTCCGGGGCGACGTGGGCGCGGTCAAGGCCGCCACCGACGCCGGCGCCGTCGCCGCCGGCAAGGTCGGCGAGGTGATCTCGGTCCACGTCATCCCGCGGCCCCACGAGGAGGTCGAGACCATCCTCGGCAAGGACGCCACCGCCACCACCGCCGCCGCCGCCGCCGCGAAGTCCTGATCCCGCTCCCGGCGCCGGCCTGAGCGCCGGATGGAGAGTCCATGACCAGCACCCCAGCCGCGCTCGATGCAGATCTCGCGGCCATCCTCGACGCGCGCCTCAAGGCGCGCAGCGCACGCACCGCCTTCGAGCTCTTCGAGGGCGCCGACCAGGCGCGCATCGACGCCATCGTCCGCGCCATGGCACAGGCCGGCACCGACGCCGCCGAGGAGCTCGCGCGCCTCGCCGTCGACGAGACCGGCTACGGCGTCTTCGAAGACAAGATCGTCAAGAACCTCTACAACACGCGCTTCGTCGCCGACGCACTCCTGAACATGCGCACCGTCGGAGTCCTCTGGGTCGACGAGGGCGCCCGCACCACCGCGGTCGGCTGCCCCGTCGGCGTCGTCGCCGGCATCATCCCCGTCACCAACCCCACCTCCACCGTCCTCTTCAAGATCCTCGCCTCGGTCAAGGCCGGCAACGCCATCGTCTGCGCTCCACATCCCCGCGCCGCACGCTGCTGCAACCGCGCCGCCCAGGTCCTCGCACAGGCCGCCGAGCGCGCCGGCGCACCCCCGGGACTCATCTCCTGTCTCGAGGCCCCCACGCTCAGCGCCACCCGCGAGCTCATGACCCACGACGCCGTCAACATGATCCTCGCCACCGGCGGCGCCGACATGGTCCGCGCCTGCTACTCCGCCGGCAAGCCCACCATCGCCGTCGGCGCCGGCAACGTCCCCTGCTTCGTCCACCGCTCGGTCCCCGACCTCGCCGAGGCCGCCACCATGGTGGTCTCCTCCAAGTCCTTCGACAACGGCACCGCGTGCGTCGCCGAGCAGGCCGTGGTCGTCGACGAGCCCGTCGCGGCGACCTTCGAGACCGCACTCGAGACCGCCGGCCTCGCCTGGGTCGACCCCGAGCACCACGCCGCCCTCGCCGCGATCCTCTTCACCGAGCGCGGCGGCCTGCGTCCCGAGGCGGTCGGTCAGAGCGCCGCCGAGCTCGCCCGCCGCGCCGGCTTCCCCGTCCCCCCCGCGGCCCGCGCCCTCGGCGTCCGCCTCGACGTCGTCGGCCGCCAGGCACCGCTGAGCGCCGAGATCCTCGGCCCCGTCCTCAAGGTCTACCGGGTCGCCGACGCCGACCAGGGATGGCGGCGCTGCCGCGAGATCCTCGCCTTCGGCGGCGAGGGCCACACCCTCGCCCTCCACGCCGCCGACCCCGACGTCATCGCCCGCTTCAGCTCCCTCCCCGCCTCGAGGATCCTGGTCAACACCCCTGCCCTCTTCGGTGGCATGGGCTACTCCACCGGCATCGACCCCTCCTTCGTCCTCGGCACCGGCACCTGGTCGGGCTCCATCGCCTCCGACAACATCACCGCCCTCCACCTCATCAACATCAAGCGCGTCGCCCACGAGGTTCGACCCTGGCGCGGCGCTCTCCAGCTCTCCCAGCGGGAGCTGGCGGCCCGGTGACTCCGGCCCTGCGTCCCAGCCTGCCCGTTCGCGAGGCGCTGCGACGCGCGGCCGCGTGCCTGTCCCAACCCGCCGACGACTTCATCGAGCCGCTCAGCTGCGGCATCGATCTCGGCACCGCGACGATCGTGCTCGCGGTGGTCGACAGCCGCGGGGTGCCCGTGTACGTCGACCAGCTGCCCTCGCGCGCGCTCCGCGACGGGGTCATCGTCGACTTCCACGGCGCCGCCGCCACCGTGGCGCGGCTCAAGGCCTCGGCCGAGGAGGCGCTGGGCTGGCGCATCGACGAGGCGGCCACCGCCTATCCCCCCGGCGTCGGCGCGGCCGAGAGCCGGGCCAGCCGGTTCGTGCTCGAGCAGGCGGGGCTCAGCTGCACCGACCTGCTCGACGAGGTGACCGCGGCCAACCGCTTCCTCGGCGTCGACGACGGCGTCATCGTCGACGTCGGCGGCGGCTCCACCGGGGTCGGCGTCTACGCCGGTGGCCGGCTGGTGAAGCTCGGTGACCGGCCCGGCGGCGGCCACCACCTCGACCTCATCCTCGCCGGCACCCTCAAGGTGACGATCGAGGAGGCGGAGCGGCTCAAGCGCGAGAACGGCGAGGAGTACCTGCGCGTGCTCCGCCCCGGCATCGAGCGCATCGCCACCTCCATCGCCATCCTCACCGAGGGTCACTCGCGGCTGCCGCTCCACCTCGCCGGGGGCGCGCTGATGATCCCGGGAGCCGAGGAGATCATCGCCAGCTACCTGGAGCGGCCGGTGCTCGCCTACGAGCACGCGCTCCTCATCACCCCCCTGGGCATCGCCGGACGGAGAGCATGAGCAGCAACTTCCAGCTACGCACCTTCGCGCTGATCGACCGCATGCAGCCGCAGTGCGCCGCCCACATCGCCGCCACCTGCCAGGGTGACGTGCCCGTCGCCGGGATGTCCGAGCTCTTCGTCGAGGTGGCGCCCGGCAACGAGGTCTTCCGGGTCGCCGACGTCGCGCTCAAGGCGGCCGATGTGCGGCCCGCCCTGCAGATCATCGAGCGCGAGTTCGGACTTCTCGAGATCCATGCGCCCAGCCAGGCCGAGGTGCTCGCCGCGGGGTCGGCGATCCTCGACTACCTCGGGCTGCACGAGACCGACCGGGTGCGTCCGGTCATCGCCTCGACGCAGCTCATCACCAACGTCCATCACTACCAGGCGCAGCTGCTCAACAAGTTCCGCAAGGGCGCACTGCTGCTCCCCGGGCAGACCCTCTTCGTCCTCGAGACCCAGCCGGCGGCGTACGTCAGCCTGGCCACCAACGAGGCGGAGAAGGCGGCGACGATCGACGTGGTCGAGATCCGTGCCGTGGGCCGGTTCGGCCGCATGTTCATCGCCGGCAGCGAGAGCGAGGTGCAGACCGCCGCGAAGGCTGCGATCGAGACCCTGCAGTCGCTGGAGGGCCGCACATCATGAGGGTCATCGGACGCGACGACGTCGACCGGGTGGGTGAGGGGGGCGTGCTGCACGTCGCCCGCGGC
>DATARS010000004.1:0-2507 GCA_036269455.1 Candidatus Dormiibacterota bacterium
GGCGCCACGCCGGAGAGCATGGGCGCCGGCGGCGACCTCCCCGCGCTGATCCTCGGCGTCGCCCGGGCGTCGGCGGGGCCGATCGCCGAGCGGCTCGTCGAGGCGCGCCCGGTGGGGGTCGCGATGGCGCGGCGCGAGCGCAGGGAGATCCTCACCCTGGTCTGCGACGGGGCGGTGTTCGGGCTGACCGAGAAGGCCGTCGACGACGAGGCCCTCGCCCTCTTCAGGCGCCGGCGCGAGGCCGCGGGCGGCGGCCACCTCGTCATGGTCGCCGACCTCGCCGGGTTCCCCGCGCCGGACTCGATCACCGGGCTCTTCGCCTGCGTCCTGAGCGACGGCGGCCCCGCCTCCCGCCGCTGAGCGGTGGCGGGCCAGGCCCTCATCGTCCACGGTGGCGCCGGCGACCGCGCTCTCGCCGATCGCCCGGCCGCCCAGGCGGCGGTGGACGCGGCGCTCGAGGCGGGCTGGGCCGGGCTGGGTGACGGCGCCCTCGCCGCGGTGCTCGCCGCGGTCCGGCTGATGGAGGACGCCCCGCCGCTCAACGCCGGCCTGGGCGCCTGCCTCAACGCCGCCGGCGAGGCCGAGCTCGACGCCTCGGTGATGCTCGGCGCCGGGCTGCGGACGGGCGCGGTCGGCGCGGTGCGCGACGTGCGCCATCCGATCGACCTCGCCCTGGCGGTGATGGAGGAGGGGCGGCACGTGCTCCTGGTCGGCGAGGGCGCGTCGCGGTTCGCCGCCGAGCGCGGCGTCGAGCGCTGCGACCCGGCGGTGTTCGTCGCCGCCCGGGCGCGGGTCGTCCCGCCGGCGCCGCCCGCCGACACCGTCGGCGCGGTCGCCCGCGACGTCCGCGGCCGGCTCGCCGTCGCCGTCTCGACCGGCGGGGTGGGGGGCAAGCGACCCGGCCGGATCGGCGACACCCCGCTCTGCGGCGCCGGCTTCTTCGCCGACGACGAGGCCGGGGCGGCCTGCGCCACCGGGATGGGGGAGGGGTTCATCCGCACCGTGCTCTGCCACCGGGCCGTCGAGCGGCTCGCCTCCGGCGCCGCCGCGGCGGTCGCGCAGGAGGGCATCGAGCACCTCGCGCGGCGGGTCGGGGGGCGCGGCGGTCTGATCGTCGTCGGCCTCGAGGGGCCGCCCGCCGCCGCCTGGAACACCCCCCACATGGCCTGGGCGATGCGCGAGGGGAGGGGGTGACCCGGGGCGCTTGACGACGCCCACCCGCGGGTTCCACTCTCGCCGGAACGCCGTCGATCGGGCCATGAGAGGGGGACGACATGGCTGTCCAGAGGCACGAGGAGCAGCAGCCGCAGAGGCCGTCGTGGGCCTGGGGCGAGCTGCCACCGCCGCCACCGCCGCCGGTCGCTCCCGTCGAGCCGGTCGCGCCGGTCGCGCCGCCGCAGGAGCCGCCGCAGCGGCCGGTGCCCGCCCCCGTCTACGTCGTCGCCCGCCCGCCCACCGATCCCAGCCTGCTCGCCCGGGCGGTCGCGCGCGCCCGTGCCGGGGCGGCCGGCGCGGTCCCGGTCGACCGCACCGCGGCGCGCATCCAGCGGGTGCTGGTGATGGCGATCCTCGGCGGCGGCTGGGGGCTCTCGCTCTCCGACCGCCGCTTCGCCGCGGCGCTGCCGCTGGCGGCGCTGGCGCTGCTCGTCGCCGCCGCGCAGCCGGCGCTCTCGCTGCCGCGGCTGATCAGCGCGCGGGTGCTCACCGCCACCGGGCTGGCCGGTCCCTGGTACACCGCCGAGGACCCGGCGCCGCACCGGCTCGGCGAGGCGGCCGCCGGCGTGGTGCTCGCCGCCGCCTCCGTGCTCGCCCTCGCCGGCGTGACCGCGGTCGCCTGGGGGCTGGCCTGGGCGGTGGTCCTCGTCTCCCTCGTCGAGTTCACCTTCGACACCCCCGCGGGGGCGATGCTCGGCTCGCGGCGGCGCCGCGCCCGCCCGTTGCGCGCCTGAGCCCGGCCCGTACCATGGGACGCCTGAGCTGAGCGCACGGGGTGGCCGTCGTGGATGTGCGGGAGGCGGCGCGCGCCGCCGTCGAGGAGAGCCGGGACCGGCTGCTGTCGCTGAGCCATCGCATCCACGCCCATCCCGAGCTGGGCTTCGAGGAGGTGCGGGCCTGTGCGTGGCTCGCCGAGGAGCTCGACGCCGCCGGGCTCGAGGTGACCGTCGGCGTCGGCGACCTGCCCACCGCCTTCGTCGCCGAGGCGGGCGACGGCCCGCTCACCATCGCCGTCTGCGCCGAGTACGACGCCCTGCCCGAGGTGGGTCACGCCTGCGGCCACAACGTCATCGCCACCGCCGCGGTGGGGGCGGGGCTGGCGCTCGCCCGGGTGGCGGGCGACGTCGGGATCCGGGTGCGGGTGATCGGCACCCCGGCGGAGGAGGGCGGCGGCGGCAAGATCCTCCTGCTCGAGCGCGGCCTCTTCGACGGCGCCCACGCGGCGATGATGGTCCACCCCTGGCCGGAGGACCGGCTGCAGGCGACGTGCCTGGCGGTCGACCATCTCGAGA
>DATARS010000005.1:0-14078 GCA_036269455.1 Candidatus Dormiibacterota bacterium
CGGGCCTCCAGCTGGTCCTCGCCACCAACTCCGACACCTACTCCCCCGGCGCCACCGTCCCGATCTACGCGCGCCTGTCCGGTGCCACGGCGGGATCGGAAGGCAATGACGTCGTCCCCTGCGTCACCCTGCAGCAGCCCCAGCCCGTCCCGGCGCCCGCGGCCGTCCCGCAGCAGAACCACGGGTCTGCCGGCGAGGCTCCCGGCGCCCCCGGCCCGGCGCCGGCCTCGCCCATCGCCGTCGCCACCGCCGCCCCCGCGAGCGCCGACGGCAGCGCCAGCTCGAAGCAATCGGCCGCCGGGCCGGTTCTCACCCTGACGATCCCGTCGGGCGTGGCCCACGGGACCCACCTCCGGCTGGTCGCCTTCATCCCCGCCTACGCGAAGGGGAACACCACCGGCAAGGACCTCCAGGTCACCCTCGACATCACCGTCCGCTGACCTCCGGGGCGCTGGCCGAACACGCTTTCGGCGCCTACACTGCCCCTCCATGCCCGGCCGCCGCGCCGCCGCCGCCGCCTCGGTCTGCGCCGTCCTGCTCGGGGGCTGCGGCGGCGCCGAACCGGCGGCCACCCCGCCGCCGGCCACCGGCGCCGTGGTGGTGAACGCCGGCGGCCACGCCCTGGTCGACGGCAGCACCTCGGTGCCGCCGACCCTCGACCTCCGGGTGACCGCGGCGCGCGCGCTCGACGGCGACGAGGGGAAGGCCGAGCTCGACGGCAGGCAGATCCACCTGCGCCCCCAGGGCGGCGCGCTGGTGGCGTCGGTCGCGGCGATGCCCCTGGGGTCGGCCCACCACCTCGACCTCGACGTCGTCGGCCGCGGCCGCCACCGGCTCGGCTTCCACGTCGTCCGCCCCGCCGGGGCGATGGCGGCGGTGCACGCCGACCCGCGCGACGGCACCGTGCTCGACGTCGCCCTCGAGCTCGCCCCGGCCGACCGCGCCGCGGTCGAGGCCGCCGTGCCCGGCGGCGTCCGGGTCTGGCAGGACGACCGCCACCTCCGCGTCTTCTGGCCGAAGCCGCCCGGCGGCGAGCTCCACCTCCCGGTGGTGCCCACCGAGCTCGGGTCCCATCTCGTCGCGCCGGTGACGCTCGACCTCTCGGCGGTCCCCCCCGGGCAGGTGCGGATGCGGGTCGTGCCCACCGCCCCGCCCCCGCCCCCGCCGCGGATGCTTCTCGCCTTCAGCGTCGCCACCACGGCGTCGCGCGCCTCGGTCGCCGCCCACCTCGGGCAGCTCTCGGTGCTCAGCCCCACCGGCCTCGTCGCCCACCGGGACGGCAGCCTGACCGGCGCGGCCGATCCCCCTGCGGTCGCCTCGGCCTCGGCTGGCGGCGTCCCGGTCTGGCCGCTGATCCAGAACTCCGAGTTCGACAGCGCCGAGGTCGCCGCGCTGCTCGAGGACGACGCCGCCGGCGGCCGCCTGGTCGGGGCCCTGCGCGCCGCCGCCGCCGAGGGCGGCTACGGGGGGATCGACCTCGACTTCGAAAGCGTCCCGCCCGCCGATCGCGATCACCTCAGCTCGTTCATCTCGAAGCTCGGCGCCGGTCTCCACGCCGACGGCCGCCGGCTCGCGGTGGCGGTGGTGCCCCACAAGCCGGGCCGGCTCAACTTCTACTCGGGGGCGTACGACCTCGCCTCGATCCTCCACAGCGCCGACCTGGTCACCCTGATGGCGTACGAGGAGCACGGACCGAGCACCGTCCCCGGCCCGGTCGCCGGGCTCGACTGGGATCGCCAGCTGCTCCAGGGCAGCCTCGACCACCTCTCCGGCACCCGGGCGCTGCTGGGCATGCCGTTCTACGCACGCTCCTGGACGCTGACCGGCGCGCCCGCCGACGGCTACGCCCCCGCGGTCTCCGCAGCGCTCGGCGGCCCCGGAGCGCGGGTCGACTACGACTTCGGCGCGTCCACCCCGTACATCCAGGGCGGCGCCGGCGACTCGGTCACCTACTTCGACGACGCCGACAGCCTGGCTCGCAAGCTGGCCCTGGCGGCCCAGACCGGCATGGCCGGCACCGCCGTCTGGCGGCTCGGCTTCGAGGACCCGGCGATCTGGTCGCTGCTGCCCACGAAGCCGCCGAAGCCGTGATCAGCTCCCGCTGGGCTTGTCCTCGCCGAGGTCGGGGAGGTCCATCGAGTTGATCATCTCGCGGAAGACGGCGAGCTTCTCGTCGTCCTCGGCGGTGGGCTTCTCGGCGTCGCCGCCCTCCTTGTCGGCCTCGGGCAGCACCCCGGCGCGCTCGAGCACCTCGCCGGCGACGAAGATGCGCGCCCCCACCCGCACCGCGACGGCGATGGCGTCGGAGGGGCGGGCGTCGATGTCGAGGGCGCGCCCGTCGAGCTTGGCGATGATGCGGGCGAAGAAGACGTCGTTGCTCAGCGAGGTGACGATGATGCGATCGACGGTGACGTCGACAGCGCCCAGGATGTTGACCAGCAGGTCGTGGGTGATCGGCCGCTCCGGGGTGATCCCGGTGATCCGGAGCGCGATGGCGTTGGCCTCGTTGATGCCGATCCAGATGGGCAGATAGCGCTCCGCCTCCTTCTCCTTGAGAATCACCACATGCTGTCCCGTCGGCATGTGGACGCGGATGCTGTCCACCGTCATCTCGATGTGCTCGGACATGGGCTGATGATAGCGCCGCTCAGCCGGGCCAGCCGAAGGGGGCCGAACGCATCTACTGCTCGGACACCGTGGCCCCCTGGCCGGGGCTCTCCTCGACCCCGACCACGAGCCGGACGGGCACCGCGCCGAGCCGCTCGCGGATGCGCAGCAGGAGGTGCTCGGCGAGGCACTCGCAGGTGGTGTTGCGCAGCGGCAGCAGGCAGGTGTCGGACGCCGGGATCAGGAACCGGCGGGCGCCCTCGCGGAGCTCGACCTCGTCGCCCCGCACCGTCACCATCACCTCGGGGCTCTCGGTGGGCACCAGCATGCGGTGGTCGAGCAGGGCGCACTCCGCCCGTGCCGCCGCCTTGAGCAGGGCGAAGTCGATCACCGTGCCGTCCTGGCGCACCGGGCCGTGGGCGCGCAGCGACACCTGATAGTTGTGTCCGTGGAGCGGCTCGGCGCCGGTCTCGACAATGCTGAAGTGGGCGGAGGAGAAGCCGATCGACGCCTTGTCGATCTCCACGACGGCTTCCGGCTCCCGGGGCATCGAGGACTACCATAGCGCGTCGTGCCGCGCGAGACCCTGCTGCTCATCGACGGCCACGCGCTGGTCTATCGGGCCTTCTTCGCGATGCCCGCGCTGAGCAACAGCCGCGGCCAGATGACCAACGCCGCCTACGGCTTCACCTCGATGCTGCTCAAGGTGTTCGCCGAGCACAGCCCCGTCTACGCGATCGCCGCATTCGACCCCAAGGGCCCGACCTTCCGGCACGAGGAGTTCGCCGCCTACAAGGCGCAGCGGCCTCCGATGCCCGAGGAGCTGGTCGGCCAGCTGCCGCTCAGCCGCGCCGTCGTCGACGTCCTCGGCATCCCGGTCATCGAGCTGCCCGGCTTCGAGGCGGACGACGTCATCGGCACCCTGAGCCGCCGCGCCGAGGAGGCGGGCTACGACGTCCTCATCCTCACCGGCGACCTCGACGCCCTGCAGCTCGTCACCGAGCACACCCTCGTCTACGCGAGCCGCCGCGGGATCACCGACACGATCGTCTACGACCTCGATCGCGTCCGCGAGCGCTACGGCTTCGAGCCGCCGCTGGTGGTCGACTTCAAGGCGCTCCAGGGCGACGTCAGCGACAACATCCCCGGGGTGCCGGGCATCGGCGAGAAGACCGCCAAGGCGCTCGTCGCCGAGTACGGGACGGTCGAGAGCATCCTCGCCGCGGTGCCCGAGATGAAGCCGGGGCGGGTGCGCCGGGCGCTCGAGGAGCACGCCGACCAGGCCCTGCTCAGCAAGCGGATGGCGACCATCGTCCGCGACCTCGACATCCCCTTCGACATCGAGGCGGCGCGGGTCGGCGAGTACGACCGGGAGCGCACCCGCGATCTCTTCGAGGAGCTCGAGTTCCGCAGCCTGATCCCCCGCCTCCCCGGCGGCGGGCTCGGCGCAGCCTCGGGGCCGCTCCCCGGCGCGATGGTCCCCGCCGCCGGCCAGGTCCAGCTCCCGCTCGTCCCCGCCCCCTCGGCGACCCACGTGACCGTCGTCACCACCGGGGCGCAGGCGCACGAGATGGTCGACCGCATCCGCGCCGCCGGCCGGGTCGCGGTGCGCACCCTGGTCGAGGAGCCGGCGCGGCGCGGCGCGGTGATCGGGGTGGCCCTCGCCACCCTCGACGACGCCGAGCGCGCCTGGTACGTCCCCATCGACCACGACCTCGGCTCGCTCGGCGACGCGCTGCAGGAGGTGGCGCACCCCGAGGCGATCGGCGCCGTCGCCGCACTGCTCGCCGACCCCGCCGTCGCCAAGACCGCCTACGACCTCAAGCGCGAGGTCCTCGCCTGGCGCGGGCGTGGGGTCAGGGTCGCCGGCTGCGACACCGACCTGCTCCTCATCGCCTACCTGGTCAACACCCGCACCCGGGTGGCGCCGCTCAACATCCTCGCCGAGGAGCTCTGCGAGGCCCGAATCGACGGCGAGGAGGTGCTGCTCGGCTCCGGCCGTGGCGCGCGCTCGCCGCGGCAGCTCGCGGTCGCCGAGGCGGCGACGCACTTCGGCCGCTACGCCGCGCTGATGGGCCCGGTGCGCATTGCGCTCGAGACCAGGCTCGAGGAGTGGTCGATGCGCCGCCTCCACGACGAGATGGAGCTGCCGCTGGTGCCCATCCTCGCCGAGATGGAGGTGCTCGGCATCGCCGTGGACGACGGCAGCCTGGGCACGATGAGCCGCGAGCTGTACCTGCGCATCCAGGCGCTCGAGGCGGAGATGTACGAGCTCAGCGGGCACACCTTCAACGTGGGCAGCCCGCAGCAGCTCCAGCGCCTCCTCTACGACGACCTCGGCCTCGCCGGCGGCCGGCGGATCAAGACCGGGCGGAGCACCGACGCCGACACCCTCGAGGCGCTGCGCGAGGAGCACCCGATCATCGACCTCATCCTCGAGTGGCGCCAGCTCACCAAGCTCAAGGGCACCTACGTCGACGCCCTGCCGCTGCTCCGCGAGCGCGACGGCCGGGTGCACACCACCTTCCACCAGACCGTCGCCACCACCGGGCGGCTGTCGTCGGCGGATCCCAACCTGCAGAACGTGCCGCTGCGCACCGAGTGGGGGCAGCGGGTGCGCAGCGCCTTCGTGCCCGACCGCGACCAGGTGCTGGTGAGCGCCGACTACTCGCAGATCGAGCTGCGCGTCGTCGCCCACGTCAGCGGCGAGCCCGAGCTCATCGACGCCTTCCGCCGCGGCGAGGACATCCACCGGCGCACCGCCGCCGCGGTCGGCGGCATCCCCGCCGAGCAGGTCACCCCGGACATGCGGCGGAGCGCCAAGGTCGTGAACTTCGGGGTCATGTACGGCCTCAGCGACTTCGGCCTGGCCCGGGACACCGGGATGAGTCGCGACGAGGCGGGCGCCTTCATCACCGCCTACTTCCGGAGCTTCAGCGCCATCGCCGCCTACCTCGAGGGCATCCGCAACTTCGCCCGCGAGTGGGGCTACGTCGAGACCCTCTTCGGCCGCCGCCGCTACATCCCCGACATCCGTGCCGCCAACCGGCAGCTGCGCCAGGCCGCGGAGCGGATGGCGGTGAACATGCCGATGCAGGGCACCGCCGCGGACATCATGAAGCTGGCGATGATCCGTACCGACGGCGCGCTCCGCGAGAGCGGGCTGTCGGCGCGGCTGCTCCTCCAGGTGCACGACGAGCTCGTGCTCGAGACCCCGCGCGAGGAGGTCGAGCCGCTGGTGACGCTGCTCCGCGACGCCATGGGCGGCGCCGCCGAGCTGGTGGTGCCGCTCGACGTCGACATCAAGGTCGGCGACAACTGGCGCGACATGACCCCCTTCGCCGGGGCCGCAGTCTCCGGCTGAGTTTCCGATGCCCGAGCTCCCCGAGGTCGAGACCGTCGTCCGCGACCTGCGCACCGAGGTCGAGGGGCGCAGCGTCGTCGCCGTGCCCCACGCCGCCTCCTCGGTGATCCGCCATCCGTCCCCCGAGGCGCTCGCCGGCCTGCTCCCCGGGGCGACGTTCGCGTCGGTGCGGCGGTGGGGGAAGTACATCCACTGCGCCCTCGACGACCGCGACGACGAGCTCATCGTCCACCTCGGCATGACCGGCCACCTCGAGGTCTGCGTCGCGGACGCTCCGCAGCGGCCGCACACCCACCTCCGGGCGCTGCTCGACGACGGCCGCGAGCTGCGCTACGCCGACGCCCGGCGCTTCGGCCGGGTGATGCTCGGTGAGCCCGCGGCGCTGCGCGCGGCGCGGCTGCTCCCGCGGCTCGGGGTGGAGCCGCTCGGCGAGGACTTCACCCCGGCACGGCTCGACGCCCTGCTCCGCTCGACCACCCGGACGCTGAAGGCGGCGCTCCTCGACCAGCGCGGCGTCGCCGGGCTGGGAAACATCTACGTCGACGAGATCTGTCACCGTGCCGGGGTGCGGCCCACCCGCCGCTGCCCGCGGCTCACCCGGGCCGAGCGGGCCGCGCTCCACGCCGCGGTGGTGCAGGTGCTCGAGATCGCGATCCGCAACCGGGGGTCGACCATCGACGACTACCGCGACCTCTGGAACGCCCAGGGCAACCACCAGGAGGAGCTCCGCGTCTACGGCCGCGGCGGCCAGGCCTGCCTGCGCTGCGGAGCGGTGCTCCACCGCACCGTCGTCGCCGGGCGCACCACCACCTACTGCCCGGCATGCCAGCGCTGATCCGGCGCCTTCCCGCCGCCGGCTGGGTGAGCGCCGGCCTCTTCGCGGCCTGGTCGGTGATCACCGTCACCGGGCTGCCCGACGGCCCTGACCGCCGGGCGGCGGCGGCGCTGCGTCACCTCGCCCGGCACACCGCGGACGTGGTGCTCTCCTGGTTCTCGCTGCCGGCGTCGGTGCAGATCACCGCCGCCTGGCTCCTGCTGCTCATGGTGGTCGCCACCCGCCGTCCCTGGTGGCGGTGGCGGGTGGCGGTCCTCGCCGTCGTGGTCGTCGCCGGGGTGACGCTGGAGGTGGCGATGAAGGTCCTCATCGACCATCCCGGCCCGCACCCGGCGCGGGGGGTCATCGTCCTCGGCAGCGACGCCGTCGGCCAGGGCTCGTTCCCCAGCGGCCACGCCTTCCGGGGCACCGCGATGGCCTTCGGCACCGCGCTGCTCGCCCGGGACAGCCGCCGCGGACCGGCGCTGGTGGTCGCCGGCGGCTTCGCCGTCGTCCTCGCCTGGGCGACCGTCTACCTCAACCAGCACTGGACCTCGGACGTCATCGGCGGCGTGCTCCTCGGGCTGGTCGCCGCCGCGATCGTCGGCGCCGTGCCCTTCACCAGCCGGCAGCCGGCGCCATGACCCTGCGGGTGGTGATCGCCACCTACGACGACGCCCCGCCGATCGGCGGACAGGGGCGCTACGTCTGCGGCCTGCGCGCGGCGCTGCGCCGGCGCGGCGTCGAGGTGCGCACCGTCGCCGGCCACGGCGAGCACGCCCTCCCCGTCCCCGCGGTGACCCGCCGGCCGCCGCTCGATCACTCCCTGGCGCTCACCCGCAACCCCGGGCCGCTGGTCCGCGACCGGCCCGACGCACTCCACGTCATGGGTGGGCCGGGCGGCGTGATCATCCCCCGGCGCCTCGGCGTCCCCGTCGTCTACACCGCTCACCACACCTACCGGCAGGCGTACTCGCTGCGCTCGCCGCGCCGGGTGCTCTCGCCACTGGAGGGACGGTCGTACCGGCTGGCCCGCCGGGTGCTCGCGGTGTCGCCCTCGACCGCCGCCGCCGTGCTCCGCCTCGGCGTCGCCCCGCGCCGGGTCGAGGTGCTACCGCCGGGGATCGAGGTCGAGCGCTTCGACCGCGGCGAGGGCGCCCGCGACCCGCTGGCGATCCTCTTCGTCGGGCGGCTCGAGGCGGAGAAGCGGCCGCTCGACGCCGTCGCGGTGATGGCCGGGCTCGCCGGCCGCCACCCCGGCGTCCACGGCGTGCTCATCGGCCGGGGCCGGCTCGAGGCGCAGGTGCGCCGCGCCGCCGCCCTGGCCCCGGCGGGCGCCGTCGAGGTCCGCGGCGCGGTCTCCGAGGAGGAGCTGGAGCGCGCCTACGCCGAGGCGGCGGTGCTGCTCGTGCCCTCCTCGTACGAGGGGCTGGGGCTGGTCGCCCTCGAGGCGATGGCCGCCGGGGTCGCGGTGGTCGCCTACGACGTCGGCGGTCTGCGCGACGCCGTCGCGGGGCGCGGCCGGCTGGTCGCCGACGGCGACCGCGACGCCATGGCGCGGGCGTGCGCCGAGCTGCTCACCGATCCCTCACGCCGCGACGAGATGGGCGCGAGGGCCGCGGCCGCGGTGCGCGGAGCGCACTCCTGGGACGCGGTCGCCGCGCGCGTCGAGGACGTCTACGCCGCGCTCCGTTCCGGGGAGGACCAGTAGCTCAGGGGCGGAGGAGCAGGTAGGCGGCCAGGCAGGCGATCGCCGCAACCGCGACGACCATTGCCATGAGCAGCCAGCCCGGGACGGTCTTCGCCTCGAGCGTGCCGGAGTCCATCCCACGGAGCCGGGCGGGCTCCTCCTCGGGCCGCCGGTCCTGACGGGTGTGCTGCGTGGGGAAGGGCAGGGTGACGGCGGTGCGCACCGGGGGCGCCTGCCGCGGCGGGGCGGCGGGTCGCGCCGGGGTGGGCCGCGCCGGGGCCGGCTGCGGCGGCATCGCCGCGCGGGGCCGCGGGCTCTGCGCAGGGGATCCCTGCTGGGGGGCCGAGCGGGCGGCCCGGGCGGACGCCTCGGACCAGGGCACGGGCTGCCAGGCGGGGGGCCGGGGCACGGCGCGGGGACGTGGCTGCGCGGCCGGGGCCGGGGCCTGGGCGGCGGGGCGCGGAGGGCGCGGAGCCGCGGGCCGGGGGGCGGGGGGGACGGCGCCGCCGTCGGCCAGCCGCTCGGCGGCGGAGGTCACGTCGGCGAGCGAGGCGTTGAGCGCGGCGCCGAGATCGGCGGCCGGCGCGGTGCGCGGGCGCGGCGTCCGCGGGGCGCGTCCACGAGGGGTGCGGGTGGAGGACAATGCCCCTGCCGGCAGATCGATCACCCGCCCCTGGTCGTCCAGGATGGGGGCGTCATCGGCGGGCTCCGGCGGCGGTTGCACAGCACTCATGGTGACACGTCCACCAGATCCAGCTCCTCACATCGTCCCAATATCCGGCACCGGCCGGAATCTCAGCATCATCTCCACAACGGACCTGGAGGGGAAAACCGTGCGCCTCGGGCGAAGGGGCAGGATTTCGCGGCTCCCCGCGTTGCATCACTGGGCCCACCGGGGCCGCCACTCTCGGGGAGACCAATGAGACACACCCGCTTCCGTGCGCCCGCTGTGGCCGGAGTGATGCTGGCCCTGGCTGGTGTCCTCGCCGGTTGCGGCAGCCCCTCGGTCCAGGACGCCACCGTCTACAAGGCGGGCCCCCGTGCCGTGCAGGACCACCCCGGTGGCTCCGGCACGACCTCGGCCGGCATCACCGTCCCGGTGAGCGTCGACTTCCGCGACCTCGTCACCGATATCGGGGTGCGCGCGGGCGACCAGGTGCGGCGCGGACAGCCGCTGATCTCCCTCGATCCCTCGCCCTTCCAGCTCAAGGCCTCGGAGCTCAACACCAGCCTGCAGCTGCTCAACGCGCAGATCGGCGCGGCGCAGGCGCGAATGACGCTCGCCTCGCAGAAGGGCGACAGCGCCGGCGCCACCGCGCTCGCCGAGCAGATCAACAGCTACCAGGGCAAGCAGGCGATCGTGCAGCAGCAGATCGACATCGCCCAGGGGCGCGCCAGCCAGATCCAGTCGCCGATCGACGGCGTCATCGGCAACGTGAGCATCCAGGCGGGCGGCTTCGCCTCGCCCGGCCAGGTGCTGCTGACGGTCCTCGACCTGACCCACATCGAGGTCACCGCCCACCTGCCGATCGCCGACCGCGGCTCGATCACCAACGGTGCGGACGCCGCGGTGAACCTCACCAACCTTCCGGGCGTCGCCCTGCGGGGACAGGTGATCCAGATCGCCGCCGGCGCCGACACCAACGGACAGACCTTCCAGGTCACCATCGACGCCGCCAACACCGCCGACAAGCGGGTCGTCCCCGGGCTGCTCGCCTACGTGAGCCTGACCGTCGACCACTCCAGCCCGGTCGTGATCACGCGCAGCGCGGTGCTCAACGTCGACCAGGACCCGACCGTCTACGTGGTCGAGGGCCAGGTCGTGCACCGCCAGCACGTCGAGATCGGCGTCTCCGATGCCAACCATGTCGAGGTGCTCCAGGGCCTCAAGGCCGGCGACCTCGTGTGCGTCCTCTCCGGCGGCCAGACCTTCGGAGAAGGCGACCCCGTCCGCATCGTTCAGACGCAGCAGGGCTAGATGGCCACGGTCACGCCGGTGCGTCCCGCGGTCGGCTCCGGGACCGGCGTTCCGCGCATCGGGCCCGGCAGGGCGACCGAGCCGCAGGGGCTGCTGCGCCGCTGGCCGATCGCGGTGCCGATCATCGGCCTGATGCTCGCGCTGCTGGGGCTGAACTTCCCCTGGCTGGGGGTGGCCCTGGAGACCGAGCGCCACGCCGTCGACCTCCGCGTGGTCGCGGCGGGGATGCCCGATTCGCGACTCATCTCATACGGCAGCCTCAGCGCCATCGCCCTGGTGGTGGCGGCGACGCTGCTGGTGCGCTCCCGCGGGCGTGCCGGCGCCGCCCTGGCGGTGTGCGGCGCGGCGCTGATGCTGCTGCCGCTCCTCTTCGTGGTCCAGTCGGCGGTCAGCGACTTCCAGCTGGTGCAGCATCTCAACCAGCAGAACGCGGAGATGCGCTCGATCACCTCGCAGCTCGGCTACAGCATCCCCCGCAGCGGCCCCACCTCGGTGTTCCTCTACCCGCTCGGCGGCAGCACCCGGACCATCGCCGCCGACCTGCGGCCCGGCTGGGTGATGAGCTTCCTCGGCGGCCTGCTCGTCCTCGCCTTCGCCACCGGCGCGCTGGTGCGCGGAATGCGGGTCGACCGCCGGCTGCGCTGGGGATCGCTCGCCGCCGCGGTGGTGCTGGGCATCCTCCTCGGCCGCGGCGCCTTCGCCAACTACATCGCCACCTCCGCCGAGAAGGCGTCGCTCGCCGGCGAGTACAGCCGGGCCACCCAGCTCTTCGACTACGCGCAGCGCCTCAACCCGCTGCTCCGCTACAACGCCAACTTCGAGCAGGGCCAGGGCCGTGCGCTCGGCGCCACCGGCGAGAGCAACTCGCCGCTCGCCCTCTACGCGCAATCGAAGGTGCTCGGCACCCAGCGCAACACCGTCGACCAGCTCGCCGCCCTCCAGCAGGCGCTGCAGGACCCGGCCGCGGCGGACAACCCGGTCATCGTCCAGGAGTTCGTCTCCCAGGCGCGCAAGGCGGCGCTGATCAACCAGGACCGCGGGAACATGGAGGCGATCGTCTCCCAGGCCTACGGCGACCTGCCCGCCGCCCACTACGCGCTCGGCCGCATCGAGTACAAGGGCGGCGACCACCAGCACGCCATCGCCCAGTTCCTGCGCACCATCCAGCTGACCGGCGATGCCAACGTGCGCTCCTCCTGCTACACGTACATCTCGCTGAGCGAGACCGCACTCGGGCAGGACACCGCCGCCCGAAGCCACCTGCTCACCGCGATCTCGCTCGACACCGAGTACAACAACTCGCTGGCGCGCAGCCTCGCCGCCGGGCTCTACATCTCGGCGCCGAGGACCCGCTGATGCGCCTTCGCCTCCTCGCCGCCTTCTGCATCGTCGCCGCCACCGGCTGGTGGCTGGGAAGCTTCCGCACCGAGGTCTTCCACCGCGGCGCGGCGCACATGTACACCGTCGACTTCAAGGGCGCGAGGTGGGTGCAGGCGAGCAGCGGCGCCTCGCGCTCGTACTTCCACCTCGACCTGCCCCTGACGGCGGCGCCGAGCAGCTCGACCCTCTGGGTCGACGCCAACCAGTGGTACGACGCCTACGTCAACGGCCGGCGCGTCGACAGCGACGCCTCCGACGTCAAGTCGAGCGTCCCCGCCAAGGCCCACGGCGTCGACCTCACCCGCTGGCTGGTCGCCGGCCAGAACACCGTCGCCCTCGACATCAGCAACGGCAACAACGGCACCGCCTCGATGCGGGCGCTGCTGGTGATGATCACCAACGGCAAGGAGACCGACCTCTCCACCTCCTCGCCGGGGTGGCGCGCCACCTCGAACGTGGGCCTGGTGAAGCCGCGAGGCAGCCTCCACGTGCCCCAGTTCTTCAACGTGAAGTACGACGCCAGCGCCTGGCCGGCGGCGGCGCCGTCGCCCACGGTGCGCACCCAGGTGACCGCCTCGGTGCCCGCGCCGGTGATGCAGCAGCCCTACGACGCGCCGGCGATCAGCACCCGCACCGCCACCAAGGAGATGGCGGCGAGCGTGGTCATCAACCTCCCCGGCCAGCCCACCGACGGCTGGCTCCGGGTGGCGGCGTCCGGCCCCTACGGGCTCTACCTCAACGGCGACCTGCTCACCTACCGCAACCAGCCCGCCGTCACCGGCAAGGGGATCCCGGCCGAGGTCCTGAACCTCTTCAACCTCGGCCAGTTCTTCCATCCCGGCAACAACGTGCTCGCCTTCCACGTCACCGCCAGCCCGGTGGCGACGCTCTACGTCGACGGCACCATCCAGACGACGGGCGGCACCGTCGGGATCGCGACCGGCCCCAACTGGGCCGCCGTGCCCTACCCGTTCGGCAACGCGCTGACCCAGCCGTCCCCCACCGAGAACGCCGCCTTCACGGTCGGCTACACCGACAGCGTCTGGCCCCAGGGCATGGCCAAGCGGGTGATCGGGGTCAACAACGTCGACACCCCGACGGGGGTCGCCTACACCGACCGCCTCGCCACCCTCGGCGGCACCCTGGTGCTCTGGGTCCTGTTCGCCTCCATGGTCGCGCTGGGCGCGGGCATCCCCTTCCGCCGGGCCCTGCTCACCGACGCCATCGGCCATCTGCCCGGGGCCGCGGCGGTCGCCGCCACCGAGCAGTTCGCGCGCATGCGCGACGTGGTCCGGCCCTTCCCCCACGTTCCCTGGGTGCTCCTCGCCCTGCTCGCCGTCGTCTTCGCCGGCAAGGTGGTGAGCGCCCTGGTGGTCAGCGGGCTGACCGAGCGGCTCGGCGCCCGCCTCGCCGCCTCCTGGGAGCGGCTGCGCCGGATCTCGCTGCCGAGGCCCCAGGCCATCCCCGCCGCGCTGATGCGGTGGGAGGTCGCGGTGGTGGGCATGATCTCCCTGGTCTGCGGCGGCGCCGCCGTCTACCGGATCGGCTATCAGCCGCTCTGGCAGGACGAGCTCGCCAGCCTGCTCGCCGCCCAGGGGGTGCGCTCGCACCTGCTGCCGACCATGCCCAGCGGCCTGCTGTACTTCAAGGGCGAGCTCTACAGCGCGCTGCTGGCGGTGCTCGGGGCGATCACCGGCGACACCGCCACCCCGCTGCGCATCCCCAGCGTGATCTGGTACATCGCGACCATCCTCGCCTTCGGGCTGCTGCTGCTGCCCATGGTGATCAAGCGGCGCTCGCTGCTGATGGTCGCCACCACCGTGCTCTTCGCCACCGCGCCGATGGAGCTGCTCTGGTCGCGCGACGTGCGCATGTACCAGCAGGCGCAGTTCTTCGCGGTGCTCTTCGTGGTCTTCTTCGCCCGGGCGCTGCAGAGCAGGCGCACCCGCACCATCGCCGCCGCCGCGGTGTGCCTGGTGCTGATGTATCTCTCCCACGAGGAGACGTTCATCTTCCTGCCCGCCATCCCGGTGATCTTCCTGGTGGTGATGCGGCTGCGCTGGGTGCGCGACTGGCGCTGGTGGGCCTTCGGCGGCGGTGCCTTCCTGATCATCGGGATCCAGTACCTGCTGACCTCGAAGACCCATCCGCCGTTCTTCGGCTTCGACCACAGCGACAAGCCGTACGTCACCTATGACGCCCACAACTTCTACTGGTACATCAGCAAGGTGTACTTCCCCACCGC
>DATARS010000006.1:0-5709 GCA_036269455.1 Candidatus Dormiibacterota bacterium
GTGCGAGGTGGTGGCCGTCGAGCAGGCTCTGCGCGCGCTCACCCAGGCGGGACGGGGACGGCTGCACCTGCAGCACCTCTCCTGCGCCGGCTCGATCACCCTGGTGCGAACCGCCCGCGAGCTCGACTTCCCGGTGACCGCCGAGGTCACCCCGCACCACCTGTCGATGTGGCTCCCCTTCGAGCAGGAGCCGGACCCCCCGGCGCTGCGCAAGGTGAACCCGCCGCTGCGCACCGAGGCCGACCGCCGCGCCATGGTGGAGGCGCTGCGCGAGGGCGTGATCGACGCCGTCGCCACCGACCACGCGCCCCATCCGGCCGAGGACAAGGTCGGCGACTACGCCGACACCGCCCCGGGGATGATCGGCCTGGAGACCGCGCTGGCGACCTGCCTCACCCTCGGCGGGATGGGCGGTGACTGGCTGCCGGTCCTCGTCGAGCGGCTCACCGCCGGGCCCTGGCGGGTGCTCGGCGCCGCCGCCGGCCTGCGCGAGCCGCGGCTGCGCATCGGCCAGCCCTGCAGCTTCGTGCTCTTCGACCCCGAGCGGGAGTGGGTCGTCGGCGCCGAGCCGCTCCACTCGCGCAGCGGCAACACCCCGCTGCTCGGCGTCCCCCTGCGCGGCCGGGTGCTGCTGACCGTCGCCGAGGGCGTGCTCGTCCACCTCTCCTCGACCTTCGAGGTGCCGGGGCTCTCGGCGGTGCCGGGTGGCTGAGCGCGGGCGGCTCGCCCTGGAGACGGGGCGCTGCTTCGAGGGGGTGCTCTTCGGCGCCGGGACGCCCGGCGGGGTGAGCGGCGAGGTCGTCTTCAACACCTGCATGACCGGCTACCAGGAGGTCGCCAGCGACCCCTCGTACGCCGGCCAGGTGGTGGTGATGACCCATCCGCTGATCGGCAACTACGGCTGCCGCGACGAGGACTCCGAGTCCTCCCGGGTGTGGGCGCGCGCCATGGTGGTGCGCGAGCTCTCACCGCAGATCGGCCATCCCCTCGGCGAGCGCAGCCTCGACGAGGAGCTGCGCCGCCACGGGGTGCCCGGGCTGCACGGCGTCGACACCCGCGCGCTCACCCGTCACCTCCGCGACCACGGCACCGTCCGCGGCGTGCTGCACCCCGCGGCGGCGATGAGCGCCACAGAGCAGGTCGACCTCGCCCGGCGGGCCCCGCACGTGACCGACGAGGACCTGGTGGGGGAGGTGTCGCTGCGCGAGCCGTGGGTGCGGTGGGACGAGCCCCTGCATCCCACCCTGGAGCGCGCGCTCGCCCTCGCCGGGGGGGTCGGCGCCCATGCCGGGGTGCGGATCGTCGCGGTCGACCTCGGGGTCAAGCGCAACAGCCTGCGGGCGCTGCGCAGCCGCGGCGCCGAGGTGGTGCTGGTGCGCGCCGGCGCGACCGTCGACGACGTGCTCCGCCACCGGCCCGACGGTGTGCTGCTCTCCAACGGCCCCGGCGACCCGGCGGTGCTCCCCGGGGCGGTGCGCCTCGCCGCCGAGCTGCTGGAGCGGCGCGTGCCCCTGCTCGGCATCTGCCTCGGCCACCAGATCCTCGGGCGCGCCGCTGGGGCGACCACCTCGCGGCTGAGGTTCGGCCACCACGGCGGCAACCACCCCGTCCACGACCTCGCCGGCGGCGGCGTCTTCGTCACCTCGCAGAACCACGAGTTCCAGGTCGACGCCGACTCGCTGGCGCCGGGCTCGGGCTGGTACGTCAGCGAGCGCAACCTCAACGACGGCAGCGTCGAGGGGCTGCGGCACGTCTCGCTGCCCGCGTTCTCGGTGCAGTACCACCCCGAGGGCGCCCCCGGACCGCAGGACCGCGCCGGGGTGTTCGACGAGTTCCTGTCGATGGCGGCGGGAACGCGCGGGCCCGCGGTGGTGCCGTCCGCCGCCCCGGCGCCCCCGCCGGAGCGTCCCCGCTGCGTGCTCGTGCTCGGCAGCGGGCCGATCGTCATCGGCCAGGCGGCCGAGTTCGACTACGCCGGCACCCAGGCGTGCCGGGCGCTGCGCGAGGAGGGCATCCGCGTCGTCCTGGTGAACAGCAACCCGGCGACGATCATGACCGACGACGAGAGCGCCGACGCGGTCTACGTCGAGCCGCTCACCGTGCCGGTGCTGGAGCGGATCATCGAGCGCGAGCGGCCCGACGGGCTGCTCCCCACCCTCGGCGGCCAGACCGGCCTCAACCTCGCCATCGCCCTCGACGACGCCGGGGTGCTGGAACGGCACTCGGTGCGGGTGCTCGGCACTCCGCTGAGCGCCGTCCGCGCCGCCGAGGACCGCGAGCTCTTCAAGCGGCTGCTCGTCGACATCGGCGAGCCGGTGCCGGCGTCGGCGACGGTCTCCTCGCCCGCGGAGGCGCGGGAGGTCCGTGAGCGGCTGGGGCTGCCGCTGGTGGTGCGCCCCGCCTTCACCCTCGGCGGCACCGGCGGCGGGGTCTGCGAGAGCGAGGCGCAGTACACGGAGACCGTCGCCGCCGGGATCGCCGCCTCGCCGATCGGCCAGGTGCTCGTCGAGCGCTCGCTGACGGGCTGGCGCGAGCTCGAGTACGAGGTGATGCGCGACGCCTCGGGCACCTGCATCACCGTCTGCAACATGGAGAACCTCGACCCCATGGGGGTGCACACCGGGGACTCCATCGTGGTCGCGCCCTCGCAGACGCTGACCGATCGCGAGCACCAGCAGCTGCGCAGCGCGGCGCTGCGGATCATCGGCGCACTGGAGATCGCCGGCGGCTGCAACGTGCAGTTCGCCCTCGCCCCCGACTCCCACGAGTACTTCGTCATCGAGGTCAACCCGCGGGTGTCGCGCTCCTCGGCGCTCGCGTCCAAGGCGACCGGCTATCCCATCGCCCGCGCCGCCGCCAAGATCGCCGCGGGACGGCGTCTCGCCGAGATCACCAATCCGGTGACCGGGCAGAGCTGCGCCGCCTTCGAGCCCGCCCTCGACTACTGCGTGGTGAAGATCCCCCGCTGGCCCTTCGACAAGTTCCCCGAGGGGGACCGCCGGCTCACCACCCAGATGAAGTCGACCGGCGAGGTGATGGCGATCGAGCGCTCCTTCGAGGCGGCGATGGTCAAGGCGATCCGCTCGCTCGAGCAGGCGCGTCCCGACCCGGCGACGCTGAGCTCGGCGGTGCTCGTCGACGCCCCCAACGACCGCCGCCTCTTCGCCCTGCTCGAGCGGCTGCGCCGTGGGGTGAGCGTCGCCGAGCTGGCGGCGCGGAGCGGCTGGATGCCCTGGTTCGTCGAGCGACTCGCCACCATCGTCGCCGCCGAGGAGCGGCTGCGCCGCGAGGGCCCGGAGCGCGACCCGATCGCCGCCGCCAAGCGGCTCGGGCTGGCCGACGCGCGCATCGCCGAGCTCTGCGGGGTGCCGGTGACCGAGATCCGTGCCGCCCGCCACGCCGCCGGGCTTCGGCCCGCGTACAGGTGTGTCGACACCTGCGCCGGCGAGTTCGAGGCGTCGACGCCGTACTACTACTCGACCTTCGAGGAGGAGGACGAGGGCCCCGCGGCGGTGACGCGGCAGCAGCGCGAGGGCGCGCCGGTGGTGGTGCTCGGCTCGGGGCCGATCCGCATCGGCCAGGGCATCGAGTTCGACTGCTGCAGCGTCCAGGCGGCGCTCGCGCTGCGCCGTCGCGGCGTCGAGTCGGTGATGGTGAACAGCAACCCGGAGACGGTCTCGACCGACTTCGACTGCAGCACCCGCCTCTACTTCGAGCCCCTCGACGAGGAGGCGGTCGCCCACGTCATCGACGCCGAGCGTCCCCGCGGGGTGGTGGTGCAGTTCGGCGGCCAGACCGCGATCAACCTCGCCGCCCCGCTGGCTGCGCGCGGCATCCGGGTGATGGGCACCGGGGTCGACGCCATCGACGCCGCCGAGGACCGCCACCGCTTCGAGGCGCTGCTCCGCACCCTCGAGATCCGCCAGCCGCCGGGCGCTGCGACCATCGACACCGGCGCCGCCGTCGAGATCGCCGAGCGCATCGGCTACCCGGTGCTGGTGCGGCCCTCGTACGTGCTCGGCGGCCGTGCCATGGAGGTGGTGCACACCCGCGCCGCACTCGAGCGCTACCTCGTCGCCGCGATGGCTGCGCTGCCGGAGGGGGGCAACGGGCGCCGCGGCACGGTGCTCGTCGACAAGTACCTGCTCGGCACCGAGGTCGAGGTCGACGCCATCTGCGACGGCAGCAGCGTGCTGATCCCGGGGATCATGGAGCACGTCGAGCGCGCCGGCGTGCACAGCGGCGACTCGATGGCGGTGTATCCCGCCGCCCTCGACGAGGAGGTGCGCGCCCAGATCGTGGACGCCACCACCCGGATGGCACTCGCTCTCGGGGTGAGCGGGCTCTGCAACGTGCAGTACGTCATCCACCGCGGCCGGCTGCACGTCATCGAGGTGAATCCTCGCGCCTCGCGCACGGTGCCCTTCCTCAGCAAGGTGACCGGCGTGCCCATGGTCGAGCTCGCCGTGCGGGTCATGCTCGGCGAGAGCCTGGCCGGCTGCGGCTGGGAGGGCGGGCTGGTGCCGGAGCGGCCGCTGGTCGCGGTGAAGGCGCCGGTGTTCTCGATGGTCAAGCTCACCGCGGTCGACAGCGTGCTCAGCCCGGAGATGAAGTCGACCGGCGAGGTGATGGGCGTCGACGTCGACCTCGGTGCGGCACTCGAGAAGTCCTTCCTGGCCACCCTGGGGGCGGTGCCCACCAGCGGCGGCGCGCTCTGCAGCATCGCCGACGCCGACAAGGGCGAGGCGCTGCCGGTGCTCGCCCAGCTCAGCGCGCTCGGCTTCACCCTCTACGCCACCGAGGGCACCGCCGCCACCCTCCGCGACGCGGGGATCAGCGCCGTCACCGTCGGCAAGCTCGGCAACGGCCGTCCCAACGTGATCGACGTCATCGAGGACGGGCGGGTGTCGCTGGTGATCAACACCCCCTCGGGCATCGAGACCGACGAGCTGCGCTTCGAGCCCGGCTACGACGGTGACGCGACGCGCAGCGTCAAGGACGGCTACCTCATCCGGCTCGCGGCGGCCCGGCGGCGCATCCCCTGCTGCACCTGGCTCGACACCGCCGCCGCGCTGGTCAACGCGATGAGCCGCCACCGCGCCGGCGAGCAGCTCCACGTCGCCACCGTGCGCGGCTACCGCGACGGCGGCGTCGCCGCCCGGCGATGACCACAGCACCGGCGGACCGCGTGTCCGACCTCGGCCGCGCCGCCGACGAGCTCGGCGAGGTGGTCGCGGTCGAGCGCCTCGGCGGCGGCATGGTCGAGGTCGCCGCGCGGCTGCCCCATGCGGCGGCGTGCGCCCGTCCCGGCGAGTTCCTCCAGCTGCGCTGCGGGCCGCCCCCGGTGCCGCTGCTCCGCCGTCCCTTCAGCGTCGCCTGGGTCGAGGGCGACATCTGCGCGGTGGTCTTCGAGCCGGTGGGGGAGGGCACCCGCCGCCTCGCGGCGCTGCGCCCCGGCGACCGCCTCGCCGCGCTCGGCCCCCTCGGCAGAGGCTTCACCGTGCCGGCCGGCGGCCGGGTCGTCTGCGTCGCCGGCGGCCTCGGCTGCGCGCCCTTCCCGCTGGCGGCGCGGCGGGCGCGCCAGGCGGGGGCCGCCGAGGTGGTGGTGCTCCACGGCGCCGCGACCGCCGAGCGCCTCTACCCGGCGGCGCGCTTCGCCCGGGGAGACGCCGCGGTGCGGGTGGTCGAGGCGACCGACGACGGCGGCCG
>DATARS010000007.1:0-20859 GCA_036269455.1 Candidatus Dormiibacterota bacterium
CCTGAACGCGGACCAGACGGCTCTCAACAAGGACACGGCGCAGGAGACGGCCGACAACAATAGCCTCGCATTCGATCAGACTGCGTCGGGAATCACGGCGATCTGCGGCTCTCCAACACCGTGCGATAAGTCGAACGCTCAAATTGACAACGACAGGCAGCGCGTCGCTGCCGATGCGGCCGCGGTCGCCAAGGACCAGATCATCATCACCACGGCGCAGGGCAACCTCAACAACGCCAAGGCCGCCCAGTCCGCGGACCAGAAGACCGGCCAGGCCGCCGTCGATGCCGCCAACGCCGCGGTCAACAACGCGCGCCAGCAGGGCAACGCCGACGTGCAGAACGCGCAGGCGAGCATCCTGCAGGCGCGGGCCACCGCGGCCTCCAACGTCGACAACGCGCAGGGCACGCTCAACGCCTCCATCGCCCAGCTCCAGAATGCGAAGATCGCATACCAGAACGATCAGCAGACGGACAGCAACGGGATCGCCCAGGCGCAGACCAACGCCGACAAGTCGAACCACGCCGCGAAGGGCCAGCTCGACGAGGCGCTCACCAGCCTGCAGAACACCCTCGCCGAGTACTCTGCGCTGACCAACGGGCAGATCCCGCAGACGGTCGCGCAGGATGCCGCCCAGGTCACCGCGGATCAGACCCAGGTGCGCACCAACCAGGACAACGTGGCCGGCACCCAGCTGATCGCGCCGGTGGACGGCACCGTCCAGCAGGTCAACGTCGCCAACGGCCAGGCCATCGGCTCGGCGGCCTCCAGCGCCGGTGCGCTCGCCGCGTCGTCCGCATCGGGTCAGCCCACGGCGACCAACAACGCGCAGGGCAACCTCACCCACGCCATCGTGCTCACCACCCCGCAGGCCTACCAGGTCTCCGGCCCGGTCAGCGACGCCCAGCTCCCGCTGGTGCACGTCGGCAACCAGGTCAACGTCCTCCCCGCCGGCGGCGGCGAGCAGCTCCTCGGCCACGTCACCGCGATCGCGCCCTCGGCGCTGATCACCCAGGGCGTCGCCACCTTCACCGTCACCGCGGTGATCGACGGCATCAATCCCAACGTCCACGGTGGCAGCACCGCCCAGATGTCGATCGTCGTCGAGCGCGACGTCGACGTCCTCACGGTGCCGACCAGCGCGGTCCACACCGTCGGCGCCTCCAGCTACGTGCTGGTGCCGCGCAACGGCCAGCAGGTCCCGGTGACCGTCACCGTGGGCGCCAGCGACCCCAGCCGCACCCAGATCCTCAGCGGCCTCAACAAGGGTGACCAGGTGATCCTCGCCGAGGTGGGCGTCCGGCCCCCGACCGGCGGGGCGCCCGGTGCCGGCGGGGCCGGCGGCGGTGGTGCTGGTGGCGGCGGCACCCGCGGAGCGGGCGGAGGCGCCACCGGCCGATGATCGAACAGCGCGCGGTCATCGAGCTCGAGAACGTCAGCAAGACGTACGGCTTCGGCGAGACCGCGGTGCATGCCCTGCGGGCGGTCAACATGACCGTCCGCCAGGGCGAGTTCGTGGCGATCATCGGCCCGTCCGGCTCGGGGAAGTCGACGCTGATGAACATCCTCGGCTGCCTCGACATCCCCACCTGGGGCCACTATCGCTTCGCCGGCGAGGACGTCAGCAAGATGACCGACTCCGACCTCGCCGGGGTGCGCAACGAGCGCATCGGCTTCGTCTTCCAGCAGTTCCACCTGCTCAAGCGCATGAGCGCCTGGCGTAACGTGGAGCTGCCGCTCCTCTACCGCCGGGTGCGCGGCCGGCGCGAGCGGGCCCTTCGCGCGCTCGCCCAGGTCGGCCTCGAGAACCGCGTGCACCATCTGCCCAACGAGCTCTCCGGCGGTCAGCAGCAGCGCGTCGCCATCGCCCGCGCGCTGGTCACCGATCCCGAGCTGCTGCTCGCCGACGAGCCCACCGGCAACCTCGACACAGGCTCGAGCGCCGAGATCCTCGGCATCCTCGAGCAGCTCCACCTCAGCGGCCGGACGATCGTGCTCATCACCCACGACCCCGACATCGCCGCCCACGCCCAGCGGGTGGTGAGCATCCGCGACGGCGAGCTCACCGAGGGTGCGCACCTCACCGTCGCGCACCTGAGCGGCGAGCCGATGAGCACCGTCGCCACCCCACCGCGGCGGCGCACCCGCCGTCCCGCCACACCACCGCCCGCGGACACGACGGCCGGGGGTGAGACGCCTCCCGAGGGCGCCCCTCCGCCGCCGCGCCCGCGCAGGCCGCGGAGCCGCCCGGAGTGAGCTTCTACCAGACCCTCGCCACCGGCCTCCGCTCGGTCGGCGCCCAGCGGATGCGCTCGCTCCTCACCGCGCTCGGCATCCTCATCGGCGTCGCCGCGGTGATCCTCACCGTGGGCATCGGCCTCGGCGCCCGCCAGAGCATCACCGGGCGCATCCAGGCGCTGGGGACCAACCTCATCACCGTCACCCCGGGCAGCACCACGGGCGTGGGCGTGGTGCGCGCCGGCCTCGGCGCGGCGAGCACGCTCACCGTCGCCGACGCCTCCGCGCTGAACGACCCCAGCGTCGCCCCCGACCTGATCGCCGTCGCCCCGGTGGTGCAGCGCGTCGCCTCGATGGTTGCGGGCTCGCAGAACTGGACGGCGCCGGTGACCGGCTCGACGGTCGGCTGGATGGTCGCCAACAACCGCACCATGATCACCGGCAGCTTCTTCACCGCGGCCGACGTCAGCGAGCACGCGCACGTCGCCGTGCTCGGCGCCACCACCGCGCAGAAGCTCTGGCCCGGCCAGGATCCCATCGGCCGCGTCGTCAGCATCCAGCACGTGCCCTTCAAGGTGCTCGGAACCCTGAATGTCGTCGGCAGCCAGGGCTTCAACAACCCCGACGACCAGGCGGTCGTGCCGCTCACCACCGCGCAGAGCGAGCTCATCGCCGGCGGGTCGCTCACCACCGTGCAGCGCATCCTGGCGAGCGCTCCGACCCGCGAGGCGATCGGTCCCGCGTACTACGAAGTGGACAATCTGCTGCTTCAAACGCACCATATCAGCAGCCCGTCGGACGCCGACTTCACGATCACCACCCAGGAGACCATCCTGAGCACCGTGGACTCCGTGACCGGAGCGCTGACCCTCCTGCTCGCCGGCGTGGCCGGCATCTCGCTGCTGGTCGGCGGCATCGGGGTGATGAACATCATGCTGGTGTCGGTCACCGAGCGGATCGCGGAGATCGGCCTGCGCAAGGCGCTCGGCGCCCGCCGCGGCGACATCCTCCGCCAGTTCCTCGTCGAGGCCGCGACCCTCAGCGCCATCGGCGGCGTCCTCGGCGTCGGCCTGGGGCTGCTCTGCACCTTCCTGCTCAGCTCGCTGACGCCGCTGACCGCGCTCTTCTCGCCCCCCGCGGCGCTGCTCGGACTCGTCATCGCCGCCGCCATCGGCGTGGCGTTCGGGGTCTTCCCGGCGATGCGCGCAGCGCGGCTCGCTCCCATCGAGGCACTGCGCTCGGCATGAGGATGGGTGCCGCGACGCTGCCGCTCGCCGTGCTGGCGGTCCTCGCCACCGCCTGCGGAGGCGGCACCACCGCTCCCGCGACCGGCGCCACGCCGAAGCCCACCCCGGGGACGCCGCGCAACGTCGTTCGCGGCGAGGTGGTGAAGATCGCCGACAACGTGGTCACCGTCACCGACTCCGCCGGGACCGACGCCCACTTCGACCTCACCCCGACCACGGTCGTCTCCCAGGAGCAGGACGCCCAGGCGACCGACGCCACCGTGGGCACCTGCGCCTTCGGCATCGGCGAGCGCGTCGACACCGACCTGGTCTCGGCGCAGCGGATGATCATCACCGACCACGGGCCGAAGGGGCCCGACGACTGCCGGCGGGGCAGCGGCGGCGGCATCCACCACCTCGGCGTCGCCGGGGGGCTGATCACCGCCATCGCCGGCGACACCTACACGGTCAGCTCCAACGCCGGCCCGCAGCGCTTCAAGGTGATGTCGCAGACCAAGGTGACCCGCCTGGTGAAGGCCGCGGTCTCGAACCTCAACACCGGCGAGTGCGTCACCGCCCGCGGACAGCGCAACGGCAGCGGCGACATCATCGCCTCGAACGTGGTCATCACCCCGTCGGCGGTCGGCAGCTGCTTCGTCAACGGCGGACGGGGAAGCCTCGGCTCCGGCTCAACGGGCGGGGGTGGCTGAGGCCGCTGCCGAGGGCCTGGCAGAGGGGGTCGCGGCGCTCGCCGGCGGCGGCGAGTAGATGTACTGCTGGAAGGCGTCGAACTGCGGCGGCACCGTGGGCGCCGTGACCGGCGTCCCCTCCACCGAGGGGATGATCGCCGGCACCGTCGAGTCGACCGAGCTGTCGACCAGCTGCCAGTCGTCGCGGGTGCGGCGCACGCTGACCACCACCGTTCCCCAGACCGTCGCCGGGGCCAGCACCCCCTGCTCGGCGAGCACCGTGCAGGTGTAGATCCGGACCTTGGCGTCGACGCCGTCGTAGCTCATCACCTGGGTGGTGAGCGGGAAGGTGAGCACGACGGTGGGGATGCCCTTGGTGGTCGCGGTCACCATCTGGAAGCGTTGCTCGAGGACATTGCTCGCCACCGTGAACTTGGCGATGAGGACGTCGGTGTGGTCGGGCACGGCCACGGCGGTGACCGCCTTCTTGAGGTCGTCGGGATGCAGCAGCATCTCGCCGAAGAGGTACTGCTGGTAGGCGGTGGCGGCGGCGATCGCCCCGTCCCTGGTCGGCGCGTAGCCGACCGGGACCCCGGCGACGAAGATGGTCGGCCCCGAGCGCGGCGGGACGAACTGGGCGGGGGTCGCGCTCGGCGACGGTGTGAGCGTCGCTCCCGGCGCCGTGCCCCGGCCGAGGACGAAGCCGAGGGCCACGGACGCGGCCGCCAGGCCCACCGCGGCCCCCACCGCGCCGACCACCCTCCAGGGGGACGACGAGCCCTCCGCCATGCACGCACCCTCCCGCGGCGCGACGCGATCGGGCCGAACGCCCGTTCACTCGACGGCACCCTACCACCTCGGCGCCGCCGGCGTGCGCCGCCGGGGCGCTCGCGATCCCGTGATGTGACAACATCCGACAATATCTCGAAGCGCGCCGGACTCACGGAACGCACCGCACACAAGGGACGCATCAGAGGGCGCAGACGTATCTGCCGGAACCGGCAGAATTGTGCGAACGCCCAACACAGACCCCTAATCCGATGGTTACCCTTCGGCCCGGCTCTGGGAGCACAGGGGAGGAACGGTGTGCGGAGCAGGTCCACGCACGGCGTGATCGCAGCCATCGTGGCAAGCGTTCTCGCCGGCGTGCTGATGGCGGCGGGCATCTCCGCCTCTGCGGCAACGCCCCAGCCCGGCCTGGCCACGCTCCGCGCACACCTCGTGGAGCAGCTCGAGGCGCTCGAGGGTCCGCGCGCCGACGCCCGCCGCACCCTGCTCGACACCGAGCAGCAGCTGGCGACGGTGCAGCGCCGGCTGCTCGACGCGCGCCGCCATCTCGCCGCGCTCGACGCGCGTCTGCTCGACCTCTCCCGGCGCATCGCCGACAACGAGCACACGCTGACGGTCGCACGTGCGCAGCTCGGCGCACTGGTGCGCTCGACCTACGAGATGGCCGGTGCGGACGGCTTCGCCGGCGCGATCTTCAGCAGCGGCAGCTTCAACGAGGCGATGGACCGGGTGCGCGGCGCCCAGCACGTCTCCGACCAGGTGCAGCGTCTCAGCCGCAGCGTCGCCGGCAGCGAGACCGCGCTGGTGCAGGAGCGCGCCGACCTGCGCGATCAGTTCGCACAGGCGGAACAGCTGGAGCGTCAGCTCGGGCGTGACACCAACCGCATGGTGGCGCTCGTCGCCGATCGCACCGCGACGTTCCGCGACCTCGACGGCCCCGCACGCGCGATCGCCAGGCGCATCGCCGATGTCGACCAGCAGCTCGCCGGTCCGATCCCGCCGCTGAGCGGCCGCGGCTGCGGCAACCACTTCGCCTACGGGCAGTGCACGTACTACGTCGCCAGCCGGCGCTGCATCCCCTGGTTCGGCAACGCCTACGAGTGGTGGCACAACGCCGCGGTGCTGGGGTACGCCGAGGGGCACGACCCGCGCGTCGGCGCCATCGCGGTGTGGGGACGCCGTGGCCACGGGGCGAGCAGCGTCGGCCACGTCGCCCTGGTCGAGGCGGTCGGGCCCACCGACGGTGTGCCCGCCGGCCACTTCCTCATCTCCGAGATGAACCACAGCGGCTGGAACCGCGTGAACTACCGGGTGGTCGAGAACGACGCGGTGCTCGGCTTCATCTACCTGCCCGCCGTCTGACGCTCCCCCGGTCAGGAGCTCTCGGCGAGCGCGATCAGCCTCTCCAGCGGCTTCATGTCGAAGGGCTGCGCCCCACGGATGATCAGGTGCCGCGCGCCCGCGGCGAGGTTCTCCTCGACGCTGCCGACCTGGTCGCCGCCGAGCGACATGGTGCGCTCGATCGCCGCCGGGTCGCGCCCCTCCTTCGCGCACCACTCGTCGAGGATCGCGTTGCGGCGCGCGTACTCGTCGGCGGGCTGGAAGAAGTTCCACATGTCGGCGTGCCGCGCCACCAGGCGGAGCGTCACCTTCTCGCCGCCGCCGCCGATCATGATCGGCACCCGGTGCGGCGTCGGCGGGGCGAGCTTCTCGAGCCGCGAGCGCATCCGCGGCAGGTCCTGGCCGAGCTTGCGCAGCCGCGCCGGCGCGTCGCCGAACTCGTACCCGTACTCCTGGTAGTCGCGCTCGAACCAGCCGGCGCCGACCCCGAGGATGGCGCGTCCTCCGGAGACCTGGTCGAGGGTGCCCGCCATGTAGGCGAGCAGCTCGGGGTTGCGGTAGCTGGTGCTGGACACCAGCGCACCGATCTCGGCGTGCTTCGTCTCCGCGGCCATCGCCGCGAGCAGCACCCAGCACTCGTAGTGGTTGCCGTCCGGTGGCCCGTACAGCGGGTACATGTGATCCCAGACCCAGATGGTGTCGGCGCCGAGCTCGTCGGCGGCGCGATACGCGGTGCGGATCTGGTCGACGGTGCAGTGCTGCGGATGGATCTGGTAACCGACGCGGAATCGACGTGCCATGGTGGGACAGCCTACCCTTCGGGGCATGGACACCCGCGCCTACCTCGCCGAGGAGATCGCCCTCGACCACGCCGACGGGCTGATCAGCCGGCGCGAGGCGCTGCGCGGGCTGACCCTGATGGGCTTCAGCCTCACCGCCGCCGGGGCGCTGCTCGCCGCCTGCGGCAGCGGCTCGGCGTCACCGGCGCCGACCGCCGCGCCGGCGACACCGCGGCCGACCCCGACCCCGCACGGCCCCGGCTCGGAGCCCGCGACCGCGGCCGAGGCGATCACCTGGCCGGGGAGGGCGGGCACGCTGCAGGGTGCGTTCGCGAAGGCCGCCACCCCGCGCGGCGCGGTGCTGCTGATCCACGAGAACACGGGGCTCAACGACTGGGTCCGCACCGTGGTGGCGCGCTTCGCCGCCGACGGCTTCTCGGCCCTCGCCCCCGACCTGCTCTCCGAGGAGGGCGGCACCGCCTCGCTCGGCGACCCCGCCAACGCGACGGCGGCGCTCGCCAGGGTCCCGCCCGACCGCTTCGTCACCGACATGCGCTCGGCGCTCGACGAGCTGGCACGGCGCGAGCCCACCGCGAAGCTCGCGGCGGTCGGCTTCTGCTTCGGCGGCGGCCAGGTGTGGAGCCTGCTCGCCGCCGGCGAGCCCCGGCTGGCGGCGGCGGTGCCCTTCTACGGACCCTGCCCGGCGACGCCCGACTTCAGCGGCTCACGGGGCGCCGCGGTGCTCGCCATCTACGCCGGCCTCGACGACCGCGTGCTCGCCACCCGCGACCGCTGCGTGAGCGCCCTGCAGGCCGCGGGAAACGTCCACGACGTCCACGTCTACCCCGGGGTGAACCACGCCTTCTTCCATGACGGCGGCCCCCGCTACGACGCCACCGCGGCCACCCAGGCCTACAGCGCGACCCTCGACTGGCTGGGCCGCCACGCCTGAGGCGTGGTCCGGCGGCGGGGCAGGGGCACCGTGCCCCCGGTGACGAGGGCAACGAGCCGGCGCTGGGCCAGCCGCTCGGCGTCGCGAACGCGCTGCTCGGCGACCGTGCAGCCGCCGCCGACGCGCTGGTAGCTGTCGAAGAGGCAGCGCACCACGACCTCGGGGCGGTGGTTCTCCAGGTGGCGGACGATGAGCACCGCGGCGACGTCATGGAGGGACGCGGGGAGGGCCTCCGGGGCCTCGTTCGCTTCCATCGGTTCAAGTCTCCGCACGACTCCGCAACGCAGGACCAAGGGGCGGTTAAGGAGTGGCGGGGAATGGGGACGTATCCGCCGGACGCACCGGACGTCCATAGGTCCATCGCCGCCCGATAACCGCACCGCAAGCCGCGCTCCCCCGAGCCTGCGCAACCATGCGAAGGGGCCGAGGTGTCGACCACGGGGTCGGCGGCCGCCGGAGGAAGCGCACGATGAGCGGACGCGTCGGCACCCTGCCGTCATCGGGGGCGTACCACCCCGCGAGGCGGCGGATGCCGGTGGGCCGGGCGGGCTCCGGCCCCATCGCCGGGGCACCCGATCGGGAGCTCGACGGGATCCGCCATGTCGTCCTGGTCATGGGCCGGGAGGTGGACCGCGCCGTCACCCGGTCGGTCTGCGGCCTGGTCGACCGCGACCTCGAGGTCTGCGACGGCGTGATCGCCCAGACCACCCGGCTCCGGGCGCTGCAGCGTGAGCTGCGCCAGCTCTGCCTCACCGCCGTGCTGGACCCCGAGCCCGCCCCGGGCGGCCGCCGCGAGGCGGTGGTCCTGCTGCACATGGCGGCCGAGCTCGAGCGCATCGGCGACCACTGCGCCGAGATCGCGCGCATCGGCCGCGAGCTCGCCGGGCTGCCCGAGTCCGGCGCCGACCACGGCCTCGCCCGCATGGCGGAGCACTGCAGCGAGGAGGTCCGCCAGGTGCTGGTCGCGGTCGAGCAGCGCGACCTGCGCCGGGCGCGGGCCCGCGCGGTGCGCGACGACCGCCTCGAGCACCTCTGCCGCCGGCTCGTCGAGGAGCTCGCCGAGGGCATCGACGCCGAGCCGGGGGCGGCGCGCCGCGCCGCGAGGGTGCTCGCCGTCGCCCGGCTGCTCGAGCGCATCGCCGACCGCGTCGTCACCGTGGCCGAGGACCTGCTCCTCGTCGACGGCGGCGCGGTGGAGCTGACGGGCCTGCCCGCGGACGCCGCGACAGGCCGCTGACGACCCCACCTCAGGTCAGGAGCCCGCTGCCCATGGACATGCGCCGCGACCCGATGGCCACCCCGCCGCTTCCGTGGCGGGTGGGCGAGCTCGCCCGCCGCAGCGGGCTCTCGGTCCGCACCCTCCACCACTGGGGTGACCTGGGCCTGCTCGTCCCCTCGCACCGCAGCCCGGCTGGTCATCGCCTCTACACCGCGCCCGACATCGCCCGGCTCCAGCAGATCGTCGCCCTGCGCGGCCTGGGGCTCGCCCTCAGCGAGGTCCGCGAGGTGCTCGCGGATCCACGCACCACGCCGCTCTCGGTGATCGAGCGGCGCCTCTCCCGGGCTCGTGCCCAGCTCGACCTGGAGCAGCAGCTCTGCACCCGGCTGGAGCGCGGCGCCGCGATCCTGCAGGCAGGCGCGGCGGAGATCCCGGTGGACCAGCTCATCGACGGCATCGAGGTCATGACCATGATCGACCGCCACTACACCCCCGACCAGCGCGAGCAGCTGGTGCGCCGGCGCGAGATGCTCGGCGACCACCGCATCCAGGAGGCGCAGGCGGAGTGGGCCGAGCTCATCGACGAGGTGCGGACGGCGATGGCGACGGGAACCGATCCCAAGAGCGTCGCCGGCCAGCGGCTGGCGCAGCGGTGGAACGGTCTCGTCGGCGAGTTCACCGGCGGCGACCCGGGGATCGAGCGCTCGCTGCGCAGCATCTACCAGGCCGAGCCGCAGCCCGCCGCCGCCACCATCGGCGCCGACCACCGCGACCTCTATCACTTCATCTCGACCGCCCAGTCGACGCGCGCCGAGTAAACGGACGGTCGGTCGGAACCTGACAGCGTTGTACGCCGTTGTGTCAGCAGGCGTCCCCACACGGGTTGATGCCAGAAGCTGACGTTCCCCCCCTCTCGGGGGCCGGCCTTCGGGCCGGCCCCTTCGGGAACGGGGCTACGCGGGCGGCGGAAGGTAGCGGGCGCTGAGCACCTCGCCGGCGAGGACGTCGAGCACCCACGTCGATCCCTTGGCGATGCCGCCGTCGACGTGCACGCCACGCTGGTCGAGCCAGTCGATCACGTCGTGCATGACGTCGCCGTGCGTGCACATCGCGGCGTTGCCGGCCCCGGGGATGAGCCGGAGGAAGGGATGGATGCCGGCGCCCTCGGCGAGCGCCTCGGTTTCCTCGATGCGCAGGCCGCGCGCACGCGCGAGCGGCTCCACGGTCTGCACGCAGCGCACGTAGGGGCTCGAGAGCACGCGGTCGATCGGCTCCTCGGCGAGCTGCTGCACCAGCGCCTCGGCCTGCCGGAGCCCCGACTTCGTCAGCGGGCGGAGCCGGTCGTCGCCGACCCAGTCCTCGCGCACACCCGCCTTGGCATGGCGGATCAGCAGGATGCGGTGGCGGACGTCCCCGGACATCCGCCTAGTGTGTCAGGAGGCGATGAGCGAGGGCACCAGGCCGAGCTGGTCGAGCAGGTCGAGCCGGTCGAGGATGAGCCGCTGCCGGGCGACGCGGCCGCGCTCGACGCTGAGGACGTTGATGTACTCCGCCTGCACCCGCCGGCCGGTGGGCATGATCTCGCCCATCGGGGTGCGGAAGATGCCGCGGTGAGTCCCGGTGAACGTCCCCTCCTCGATCACCGTCGAGCCGTCGACGTGGAGGCTGTGCGCGGTGACGCGGCAGTCGGGGAAGCCGTTCCACCAGGTGGCGTAGTAGACGCGGTTCTCGTCGACGCCGCGGTGGATGGCGTTGGCGAAGGTGATGCACTCGATGTCGTCGGCCATCAGCGCCGCGACGGCGGGCCAGTTCTGCTCGTTGAAGGCGGCGTTGAAACGCTCCGCGACGGTCGCAGGAGTGGGCATGGTGGTGGTGCCTCCGCGTGGAGGGGCCTGGGTCGGGGAAGGCCCCGTGTCCCCGAGGTCGAAGCGGCGGATCTCCCACTGCCGGCGCCGGGCCTCGGAGCGCAGCCGCGCATCCGGGTTGACGCAGACGGCGCGGCCCACCAGCCGCAGCATGCCGAGGTCGGAGCTGCTGTCCGAGTACGCGGTCGAACGCGCCAGGTCGATCCCGTGGGTGCGCGCCAGCTCCTCGACGGCCCGCACCTTGCCCTCGCCGTGGCAGACGCGGAGGACGCGCCCGGTGTAGCGGCCGCGCGCCGCCTCCGCCTGGGTGCCCGCGTAGCCGTCGACGTCGAGCATGCTGGCGAGCTCGCCGACCAACTCCTCGGGGGCGGCGGAGACGAGGAAGACCATGTCGCCGGCACGCCGATGGGCATCGATGGCGAGCCGCGCGGCGGGATGGACCCGCGGGAGCACGTGGGTGCTGAGCGCCCGCCGTCCCACCCGGCGCACGTCGGCGACCCCGACCCCGGCGATCACCGAGGCGGCGCGGCGGGTGGAGCGGCTGAGCCGGCGGTCGCTGGCGCTGCCCCGGGCCTTGAACCAGACCTGGTGGAAGCCGGCGCGGAGCACGCTGGCGACGGAGATCAGCCCGGCGCGCCAGGCCGGGCGGGCGAGGGCGAGGAAGCAGGATCCGCTGACAACGGTGCGGTCGACGTCGAAGAAGGCGGCGGAGCGGCCGGTCCGGACCAGCGGCGTCGCGGCGGGATGGCGGACGACGCGGGGCACCCGGTGCGTCGATGCGTCGATCAGCTGCTGGTAGTGCTCGAGCAGGGTGTCGAAGACCACCGCCCAGTCGCGGCCCTCGACGGCGCGGCGGGCGGCGGCGCCGAGCTCGTGGCAGCGCTGCGGATCGCGGGCCAGGTCGGCGGCGACGGGGGGGAGCGCCAGGCCCGGCGGCTCGACCAGCACCCCGGTGCGGCCGTCGTCGATGAGCTCGGCGACCCCGCCGGCGCGGACGCCGACCACGGGGAGGCCGGAGGCCATCGCCTCCTGCACCACCTGACCGAAGGTCTCGGTCGTCGAGGGGAAGGCGAAGACGTCGGCGGCGCTGTAGACGTCGGCGAGCTCGTCGCCCTCCAGCGCGCCGGCGAGGGCGAGGTTGGGGGGCGCCGCGGCGGCGAGCAGCTCGCGGCAGGGGCCGTCGCCGACCAGCAGCACGCGCATCTCGGGCTCGCGCATCGCCAGGTCGACGAGGCGGTCGAGCCGCTTCTCGCGCGCCAGGCGGGCGACACAGAGGATGCGCGGGCCGTCGCCCTGGGGCCACCGCGACCTCGCCGCCTCGGCGCCGGGACGTCCGGGCCGGAAGCGGACGGTGTCGACCCCGCGACCGCTCACCGAGACGTTCTCGAAGCCGCGCCGGCGCAGCTCCGCGGCCATCACCTCGGTGGGCGCGTAGGTCGCCACGCAGCGGTTGTGGAAGTCGCGCTCGATGCGGCGCACCGCCTTCGCCAGCACGCTGCCGCCGTAGTCCTGCGCGTAGGCGAGCAGGTCGGTCTGGTAGTGCGCGACCACCGGCACCCCGGCGTGACGGGACACGTACCGTCCATACACCCCGAGTGCGGCGGGCGACGCCAGGTGGACGATGTCGGGCGAGAATCGGTGCAGCGTGCGTTTCATCCCCGGCGCGACCGGCGCGACGGTCAGCCCGGGATAGAGGAGTCCGCTCACGCCCATCACCCGCACGATCGAGTGCCCGGCGTGCTCGTACGGGCCGTGGCCGGGCGCGTACACCAGCGCCTCGTGGCCACGCCGCTGGAGATGCTCGAGAAACGCCGTCACCGTCCGGGTGACACCGTTGACCTGGGGGAGAAAGCTCTCCGTCACGATCACCAGGCGCATCGAAACCCATATTCGCGCGGGATGCACCGATGTGCGGTGAAGACCTGCGAAACATCCGGGGAGAGCCGGTTATGGAACGATGAGGACCCGCGCGCAGACGCACCAGATGCTGTCCACCGGTTAACCGAGCGTCCGGGGGAACGTCCGTATGCTCGTTCACATCAATCTCCGCCAGAACAGAGGCGAGACGTAGAAGAATGGCCGACGACACCAGCTCCGAGATCGCGCCGGCGTCGCCGGCGCCGTCCGCAGGCGGCCTCCCCGGCGGCGGGACGCGGCTCGACGTCAGCGCCACCACCAGCATTCGCGGCGGCCGCTTCCCCGCGGGCAGCCTCGACGACTACATCTACATCCCCGTGCTCGTCCCCCAGGGGGTCGGCGAGCTGCAGATCGCCTGCGACTACGGTCCCGACGAGGTCAACTTCCTCAACATCGGCATCTTCGGCCCCGAGGGCTGCGAGCTCGGCAACGACGCCGGCTTCCGCGGCTGGAGCCACGGCGGCCGCCGCGGCCGCCGCCGCTTCGTGATCTCGGAGTCGCGGGCGACGCCGGGGTACCTCCCCGGCCCGATCAGCCCGGGCACGTGGCACGTCGCGCTGAACCCGCACAGCATCGGCGACGACGGCCTCGACTGGACCCTGGTGGTGACCATGCTGAGCATGCCGCCGGCCCGCCAGTTCGTGCCACGGCTGGCGTCATCGTTCGTGAATGACACCCCGGGTTGGTATCGGGGCGACCTGCACCTGCACACCGAGCACTCCGACGGCGAGCAGACACCCGCCGAGGTGAGCGCCCGCGCCGTGCTCTGCGGCCTCGACTTCATCGCACCGACCGACCACAACACCATCTCGGCCCAGCAGCACTGGGGCGGGGTCGAACGCCCCGGTCTGCTGGTGCTGTGTGGTGAGGAGGTGACCACCCCCGCCGGCCACTGGGGCGCCATCGGCCTCGGCCCCGGGGTGTGGATCGACTTCCGCTACCGTCCCGGCGACCGCCAGCTGCGCCGCTTCGTCGACCGCGTCCGCGGCGCCGGCGGCGTCGCCATCTGCAACCACCCCGAGCGCCGCACCCACAAGGGCTGCGGCTGGGAGTTCGACGCCTCGGAGATGGACGCCATCGAGGTGTGGAACGGCGCCTGGACCGTCCACGACGAGGAGGCGGTGCTGCTCTGGGACCGCCTGCTCCGCTCCGGACGCCGCGTCGTCGCGGTGGGCGGCAGCGACTCGCACAACGCCGATCAGCCGATCGGCCATCCCCAGACCGTCGTCCGCGCCGCCGGGTTGAACCGCGACGCCATCATCGCGGCGCTCCGCGCCGGCCACGCCTACGTCGCCGCCGACAGCCGCGTCCACCTCGACCTCGGGGTGGAGAGCAACGGCGGTGCGGCGGGGATGGGCGGAAGCCTGGTGGTGCGCCCCGACGAGACCGTGTGCGTCACCCTGCGCACCGGCGGCGTGCCCGGCAGCCGGGTCACGCTGCACACCGACCTGGGTGTCGTCCACGAGGCCGTGATCACCCAGCCGGTGGCCGCGGTGCTCTGGGAGACGGTGAGCGACGCCACCCGCTTCGTCCGCGCCGAGGTGCGCGGGCCGCGGGGCGAGATGATCGCGCTCAGCAACCCGGTGTGGATCGAGACCGCCACGGGCGGCGCCGACCCCGAGTACCTGGGTGCTGAACCGTTGATTCGTTGAAGGTGGCCCTGATCGACAGCAGGGCTGAGTGAGGGCATCAGCGGGAGGGGAGGCAGTGCCTCCTCGGTGGCCATACTGATAGCATCGATATCAAATTAGATGCGGTCGGGAGGCACGGCGGATGTTCCTTCACAACAAGCGGATGATGTACACGGTGCGGGTCGACGAGCCGAACCCGGAGTTCGCCAAGATGCTGCTCGAGCAGTTCGGCGGGCCCAACGGCGAGCTTGCGGCGGCGATGCGCTACTTCACGCAGGGTTGGGTGGATCCCGACCCCGCGCGGCGTGACATGCTGCTCGACATCGCCACCGAGGAGCTGTCGCACCTCGAGATGGTGGGCCAGACCATCGCCCAGCTGCTGAAGGGGTCGCCGGGCGCGGAGATCGACCAGCTCGAGGGCGGATACCTCGGCGAGCTCATGGACGGCAGCCACGAGAAGTTCGTCGAGCTGTCGCTGAGCAGCGGTCCCACCCTCCTCGGAGGTGGCGGCCCCCGTCTCACCGATTCGATGGGCACACCGTGGACGGCGGCCTATATCGACAGCCTCGGCCAGCCCGAGGCCGACCTGCGCTCCGACATCGCCGCCGAGGCGCGCGCGAAGATCGTCTACGAGCGGCTGATCAAGCTCTGCGACGATGCGAGCTGCAAGGACACCCTGACCTTCCTGATGACCCGCGAGATCGCCCATCAGAAACTGTTCGAGGCGGCGCTCGCGGCGATTCCGAAGAACTTCCCGCCGGGGCGGCTGCCGGGCGACGACACCCTGGCGCACCAGTACTTCAAGGACTCCGCCGACGGCGGGGCCCATCCCGGGTATGACCTCGCCCAGAGTGGTGGCGACTTCGGCTTCGAGCTCGTCGAGGACCCGGTGACGGCAGCCCCCGCCGAGGGAGGTCTGTAGGGCGGTGAGCCGGCGTTGGACGGCTCCGGGCCCGAGAGCCCGGAGCCGGGGACGGAGCGATGACGGTGGAGCGGAAGAGGGCGCGTCCGTGGTCGATTGAGCGCCTCGGGACGCTACCCGGTCGCTCGGAGCTCCTCGTGGTCCTCGACGCCGCCGCCGAGGCTGCCCGCGCACATCGACCACCACCCCACCGCCGGGGCGGGGAGGTCGTCGTCCCCGGAGGTCGCCGTCGCCCGCCCGAGCAGCTCGGAGTCGACGCCGGCGCAGCGGAGCTGATGAGCGCGCGCCACCACCCGGGCGACGCCGTGGAGGATGCGTGCGTCGTCACCGAGCTCCTGGAGCAGGCGTGCCGCCAGCTCGTCGATGCTCAGCGCGGGGCCGCGGTCGAGGACATCCGGCTCGGGTCCACGCCCGTTGAGCAGCGGTCCATACAGGGGCAGGACGCGTCCCTCTTGGATCATCGGTCTCTCTCCCAGTTGCCGCCTGCCAGGTGCATGAGACCAGCCTAGCCCTCGGCGGGGGGCTCACACATTGGGCAGGTGGTTAACATCCGCACACAATCTGTTTGTGCAGAGACTGTCAGGCGCGGGAAGCCGTGGCATGGCCAGATCTTCATCCGGGCGAGCCGTCTCCTTCATCGAAGAACGCCCAGACTCGACCGAACGCCACACCCCGTCAACCTGCTGAGGAGCTGTCGTGTCTTCGAACGACACCCTGCCGCCGTCCCTCGAGGCCCCCGCCGCAGCCCTCGTGGCCCGCTACGCGGGACGCCACCCGGCCGAGGTGATCCGCCGCCATCTGCTCGATGCCCACGACCGGCTCGCCACCTCGGCGAGGGTCCCGGACTTCCTGCCCATCTTCGCCGAGCGCGAGGTGCGCAAGCAGCTCGACCGAGCGGCGCCCACCACCGCCGACTGACCGGGGGGTCCCCCGCGCTCCGCGCTGGAGGCGCGGACGCGGGGTCCCGAACTCGGAGCTACGCCTTGTCGGCCGCCGACTGGCGGGGGGTCGTGCTCAGCGGCAGGAAGCCGAGCGGGGGAAGCGCAGAGGACTGATATCCAGGCGCCGAGATGAAGCTGATGTAATCGTTCGCGGTGGCGTTGTTCTTGGTCTTGTTCGTATACATGTGCTCATGGGAGAAGAAGCCGTAGGAGCCATTGGCCACGCTCGGACCGTCGGCGCTCGCGCCATTGAGCTTGAGCCCGGTGACGCCGGTGGCACCGTTCAGCGAGCCGACGGCGACGTAGGAGACGGCGCCCGGCTGGCTGGAGACGGCCTGCATCACCAGCTGGGTCGAGTCCTCCTGGGCGGCCGGGGTGTTCGACTCGGCCACGGCCCCCATCACGCACTTGTCGAAGGTGAACCGGGTGCCCGAGCCGGGCTTGCGCTCGATCAGGGTGATCGCCTGGTTCTTGCCACCGACCGCGCTCCAGTTGGTGACCTTGCCGGAGAAGATGTCCTGCACCTGCTGGGTGCTGAGGTTGCTCACCCCGGAGGCGTTGTTGGCGACCACCGCGAAGACCACGATGGCGACCTGGTGGTCCTGCAGGTTCGCCTGATTGACGCCCGGCGCGGCGGTGGCGGGGACGTCGGAGTCGCCGATGTCCGAGGTGCCGCTGTTGACGTTGGACAGGCCCGCGGACGAGCCGCCGCCGGAGACGGTGATGGTGGCGCCCGCGCACTGGGCGTGGTAGTCCTGGGAGGCCTTCTGGGCCAGCGGCTGCAGGGCCGTCGACCCGCTGGCGGTGGCGCTGCCGCCGACGCAGCCGGCGAATGCGGTCGGGCCGGCGACGTAGCTTGCCGAGGCCCAGCCGACCACGGCCAGGGTTGCGGCGGCCGCGGTCAGGGCACGATGAGATCTCATTGGTGACTCCTTCCTCCTCTCTCTGGGCGCACGACAACCAATGGGGTGATCGTGACTGGTGAAATCTCTCGCAGGTATCGTGCCCTGCCCGGGGTTGTGAGCGCTATGGCACTTCGATTAAGAACTAGTTATGGAGCCCTGCCGCTCCATCGTGGCCCCGCCACGCACAACCCCTCAGGGTGCACGATTCAAAGACCCCATGCTTAATCTGTATGTGGATCAGCCGAAGTCGAATGCGGCGCTGAGATCGTTCGCCCTGGCGTCGCGATCGCCGAGGGGGCGGAGATTCCAGCGCCTCTCGATGAGCCGGAGGATCGAGACCGTCTCATATCGTGTGTGGTCGACGAATCCACGCCTCGCAAAGGGCGAGACGATGATCCCCGGAACCCGCACGCCCGGGCCCCAGATGTCCTCGACCGGCGGTGCCACGTGGTCGTAGCGGCCGCCGTTCTCGTCATAGGTGATGATCACCGCGGTGCTCCGCCATTCCGGGCTCTGCTGGAGCGCCGCGACCAGCGAGGCGACGTGCTGCTGGCCGGCGACCAGGGTCGCGTAGCCGGGATGCTCGTTGTCGATGCCGAGCGGCTTGACGAAGGAGACCGCGGGCAGCCGGTGGGCCTGCAGGTCCCCGAGCAGCGCGGTCTCGTCGGCGAGGTGCTCGGTCTTCGCCGCAGTTCCGTCGGCGTACTTCCGGAAGAAGGCGAGGGGCTGGTGGTGGAACTGGAAGGTCTTGTCGGGTTTGCCCGCCAGCGCGTGGTCCCAGCCGCCCGAGTACCAGCGCCAGCTCACCCCGGCGTCGCTGAGACGGTCGCCGATGGTGGGGTCGTCGAGCTGCGGCACCAGGAAGCCCCTCTGGTCGGGGGCGTCGTACGCGGCCGGGTGCGGGGCGTTGACGGTGTAGCTGGTGTTGACGATGTGGCCGTCGGGGGTGATCGTCCCGTCCTTGACGAGCGAGCCGTCGGGGCCGAGCTGCGCCACCTTCGCGGCGGGCAGCGGTGCCTGGGTGGTGTCCCAGCGCGGCGTGCAGGCGCAGACCAGCCACATGTGGTTGAGGAACGAGCCGCCGAAGGCCGAGTGGAAGAACTCGTCGGCGAGGACGTTGGCCCGCGCCAGCCGCCCCTCGGGCATGGTGGTGGCGTCGTAGTAGCTGAGCACCAGGCCGCCGTTGTCGCTGCCGCTGACGAAGCGGTCCATCCTGCCGCCGTCGATCTGCCGCTGCTCCTGGTAGTAGCGGTGGACGAGGTCGCCGGTGGTGGCGCCGGGAGCGACGTAGCCGCTGAGGTCGTAGGGCTTGACCGGCAGTCCGGCGGGGATGCGCTGGTCGGGCGTGGTGCCGTCGACACCGATGGGCTGGGGCAGCGCGGTCAGCGGAGCGCCGCCGGCGTCGACCTGGGAGATCGTGCCGGCGTCGGCCCAGCCGCGGGCGCCGGGGAAGTTGCCGTAGAGCGAGTCGAAGCTCCAGTTCTCCTGGTAGATCACCACCACGTGCTGGAGGTCCGACAGCCGGCCGTGGAGGTGGAGGCCGGGGCCGCTCGAGGCCGAGGCGGCCGGAGCCCCGGAGCCCGCCGAACCGCATGCGGTGGCGGCGAGGATGGCGCCGGCGAGGAGTGCGGCGGGTGCCCTCGACATGGCCAGCCATGGTCACCCGCCGCCGGCGAGCGCCGCGTTAACCGGCGGGGAAGAATTGGATGCCGGCCGCCGGCGCCGCTCGAGGGGCGGGGGACGGATGGGCCCCGCGCCCGATGGTGGTCGAGCCGAGAACACCGGGGCCTGGATCAGGTCGGTGTGTGCCCCGGTGGTGGCGGCGCGCTCAGGAGCCGGAGCCGCTCGTTCCAGAACTCGTACCGGTTCACGAGCCGGGTCTCCTCCGCCAGCATCACCAGGAGGTCGTTCTGCACCTCCGGCCGCGCGTTCTCGCAGATGGTCGTCAGTGCTGCCTCCGTCCGCTGGCGGACGTCCACCTTGAAGGCGATCAACTCCGAGTAGACGCCGACCCAGTGCTCCGCGTCGGCGCACCGGGTGGAGCGGAGGTCTCGCTGCTCGCCGGGGAGAAGTCTCTCCGGATCCACGGAACGGCCGGCGGCGCGCTCGAGCAACTCCTCGTTCACGTCGCGAGGATAGCTCGCGGACGACCGTCCTGACCGCTCCGGTGGTTGCCATACGTGATGTTGATGAAATGATTCTGCGTTAAGTCTCTATAACTTTTCCACATAGTGGCGATGGTAGCCTCAACCCATGCGGACACGTCGCCGCTCGACGTGCCAATCCAGCAACGGGGAGCCGCCCACGTGAAGAGACTCTGGCTGACAGCGGCGGGTATCGCCCTGACCGGGGGCCTGACGAACATCCTCGTCAGCCCACATGAAGCGGCGCGACCGGTGCACGCGACCCTCCTCCCCACACCTGACGATGCGCTTCGCAAGCTGGTGCTGAAATTCCACGTGGTGGGAAGCTTCGAGGACTTCGATCGGACCACCGGGGTGGTGACCTTCAGCTTCTCGGGGCCGTTCGGTGCGACCCAGATGGACCCCGTCACCGGGCTGGTGAGGAATGCTCAGACCGGTCCTCCGCTCGGCGACATCGAACATGCCAGCGTGCAGTTCTCGATCGACCCCTCGAAGGGGCTTCTGAACGCCGATTCCGCACGGTTCACCTGCGATCAGTGCGTGATGCGCTTCAACGACGGTTCGGTGCTGCAACCGCTGCGCGCCGATCCGCACGATCCGATCTCGCAGCCGGACATCCCGATGGAGGGCCGGCTGCTGCTCGGCCTGGGGGCGCTGCCCGGGGCAAATCCTGGGACCGTCGCGGTTCGCGGGGCCGGGTGCGGGGGCGCCAGGGAGGTCGCTGGACAGGGACTCCTCGCGAACACCGTCGGAGCGATCTGCATGAACGGGTACTTCACCCTGCCGGCGTCGCTTCCCGTCACCTCGGTGGGCTGGGCGAATGTGCATGTCCTCGGCCAATCCGACTGCACCTTCGTCTTCCAGCCACGAACCGTGCCCCTGATGCTGGGCACGAGGTGACCGTCCGCGCTCGCGCCGATGGCGACATCCCGGTCTCCTCATGCCCGGGAGAGTTGTTAAGGGCAGGTGGGACTGCGGGTTAACCACTGCTCCGCAACGCGACGAAAGCCACGATCACAGCGGCTTCGGGACTGTTCGACGCAAGTTCCTCATCCAGCCCCCGTTGCGCTTCTGTCAGCGAACGCCGATCCGGATATGCACATTTCCGGACGGCCTCGGAAAGGAAGGGAGAACAGGGACATGACTCGAATGCGAGCAGGCGCGATCGCGCTGCTCCTCACGGCCGGCACCGGGCTGGGTCTCACCGGCGCGCTGAGCTCGGTCCACGCCGCGTCGCCGGCGCCCGCCCCGGTGGTCGCCCCCGCGCCGGTGTCGCCCGCCACCAGCTTCGTCATGCACGC
>DATARS010000008.1:0-28552 GCA_036269455.1 Candidatus Dormiibacterota bacterium
TAAGGCCCTGCTGTCACGCGGGCTGCAAGCCGGAGCATTTGGCCAGTCAGCACCCAGTGGCGCGCGATAAGGGGATCGTGACGTTATCCTGCCGACTGCCAAAAGAGAGGGTAAGGCATTTACGCGTATGAGAGGCAGTGCTCTGGACGAGGTAGCGATTCGGTGCGTTTCCGGAGGATTGATTCTCGAGCGCGTACTGGCCCGGTCTCAGGGTCTGGGGATCGACCAAACGGTCCTCCGAACAGGGATTGGTATCGCACTGCGAAACCACAACCGTCTCGGACGTGTCGTTGGTCAGTCTCGCTGGGAATACAAGCTTCCCAGGATCGCTACACCCTGTGACGATCGCGACCATAGTAACCAGCATCAGACATCGAGATCGCCGGTCGCGCAGCACATCAGCCATTCGTGAACCTGAAGTCCCTCAACTGCAGATTATGCGCGCCCGCTTGGTTGTAGAAGTCCACCGTGCCGTCCGTGCACGCCTGGCGCCGGACCAGAGAAGCCAGGGCGGCTCATGGCATTCGGACAGCCCGAAGACCGCCGACGCCACTGTGTGGCAATGGACTGCGAGACGGTGGGTTCGCAAAAATCGCCCCCTACTGAAGCTGCCCGCCAGCAACGCCAGACGCGCTCCGGTGGTCAGGACGTCCACCGACTCCCCAGTCCGCTCGGCGCTTCCACGCCTGGATGAGGATTGACAACCCTACCGGGACCTGCGCGCGGCCGTCCGTGAGCCCGTCCGCGGGGCTGGCTTGTGCACCTGGCGCTCGGCCGCAGGTCGCTCGAGCCCCTCGGCGACCAACTGCTTGAGTAGCCGCTGATAGGACATGCCGCGGTTGGTCGCCTCGAGCTTGAGCCGATCGAGCAGGGTCTCGGGCAGGCGGATCGATATCGGCACCGTCCCCACGGTGCGCAGGGCGCGGTCGCCGAGCAGCTGCGGCGGACGGCCTTCCGCTCTCCGCTTGGCGACCGCCTCGTCAGCGATCGCGTCGAGATCCTCGACGGTCATGTGGGCGTAGTCGGGGACCTCACTCATGGGCTCTCCTCCAGCGGGCCTGGTCGCACCACCACGCGGTTTTCGGATACACCTCGCGTTCGCCCATGGCGATGACTTGCAGATATCGGTCGCCGATGCTGCCGGTGTACAGGTCGTGACCGTTGCCGAGGGGGTCCACGGCGGTCGTGCGGTCCTTGATCACGGTCTCGACGTCCTCCGGGCTGATCCCACGGTCGGCGTTGGTGACCAGCAGGTGGTAGAGGTTGTCCTCATCCCAGACCACCTCGGTCTCGTCCATCATCCCACAGCCTAGCCGATTTCGTGACGAAACGTATATACGTTGGGATGAGGCGGCATCGAGGTCGCGGCGGTTTGGGCCCTCCACGCCGCGCCGGCGCATCACCCTACATCGGGCGCGTCCGGAGGCTATGACCACGATTGGTCAGGCGACCGGTCATAGCCTCTCTGACCAACCGCCTACGCCCGGATCCACCAGCCGCACGTCGAGCCCTTCAACGTGCAAAACCCTGACACAACAACGGGTTTCACAGGGTGGCGCCCCCTGCAGGACTCGAACCTGCGACCGGCCGCTTAGAAGGCGGCTGCTCTATCCAGCTGAGCTAAGGGGGCGGGCACGCCGGGCATATGATCGGGCTCGCACAGCCTACCCTGCCACCGGAGCTCAGACCGGGCCGGGGCGGGTATGATCGCTGCGCTGTGCCCCCGCCGTCGCCGCGGGCCGGCCCGGGGTGGCCATAGCTCAGTTGGTTAGAGTGCCAGGTTGTGGCCCTGGAGGTCGAGGGTTCGAATCCCTCTGGCCACCCCACCCACCCAGAGGCGGTCAGCTCTCCTGGGCCGCGACCGAGAGCAGCCCGCCGGCGATGGACACGTTCTTGAGGAACTGAGTCTGCTGGGCGGTGCGCGCCGGCCCCTCCGCATTCCAGAAGGGGTGGCCGACGATGGTGGTGGGGATCAGTAGCCCGAGCAGGGCGAGCGCGGAGAGGCGGGGCTTGATGCCCAGCGCCAGCGCGGTTCCGGCGAGCACCATGCCGCCGCCGTTCAGACGCACCATCAGCTCGGGCTCGGGGATGCCGAAGGCCTCGAGCTTGTCGGGCCTTCCTCCGGGGGACGCGGCCGCGTCGAAGCCGCTCTGAATGAAGACCGAGGCGAGTGCCACCCGGCCCAGCCGTCCCAGCAGCCCGGGGCGGTGCTTCTCGTGCATCGTTTTCCTCCGTGGTGTGGTCGAGGGTAGCCCGCCGGTCCCCCACGGCGCCGGGTGCTAGGCTGGCGCCGTGGCGCTCGCAGTCGTCCTGCTCGTGGCCGGCGCGGTGCTCTGGGTGTTCGCCCTGGTGGGGCTGATCCGCGACCGGGGCGCGGCGCTCTGGAACCGGGTTCTGGTGGGGCTGCTGCTCGCCGCCCTGCCCCCGGTGGCCGCGATCTACTGGTTCGCTCACTGATGCGCGCGGCCGCGCCGGGTGGCCGAATTGGGCGGAGTAAGATCCCCTGATGGCCCAGGAGCTGTCGCCCGAGGCCCCACGCACCGAGACGGTCGACCGCTATCTCGAGTGCGTGTACTACATCGCCCACGAGGGCGAGACCGTCCGCCCCAGCCGGCTCGCGGACTGGCTCGGGGTGAGCGCGCCGACGGTGAGCGTCAACCTCCAGCGGCTCGAGCGCGACGGCTGGGTGGTCATCGCACGCGACCGCAGCGTCACCCTGACGCCCCATGGCGAGGAGGTCGCCGCCCGGATCGTCCGCCGCCACCGCCTCCTCGAGCGGTGGCTCACCGACGTGCTCGGGCTCGACTGGGCGACGGCCGACCGCGAGGCTGGTCGGCTCGCCCACGGCTTCTCCGAGCTCGTTCTCGAGCGGCTCAACACCCATCTCGGCGAGCCGGTCACCTGCCCCCACGGCAACACCATCCCGGGCCGGCCGCCGCGCTCGAGCGAACTCGTCGCGCTCGCCGACCTCGAGCCCCACACCCCCGCGCGGATTGCCCGGATCTCGGAAGTGGCCGAGCACGAGGCCCCCGAGCTGCTCCACCTCCTCGACACCCATGGCCTGGTCCCCGGCGCCGAGGTGGAGATCGAGGAGGTCGAGGGAGGCGCCGGCGCGCTCGCCGTCAACGTCGGCGGGCACCGGGTCGCCCTCGGCACTGGCCGGGCGCGGGCGATCTGGGTCGAGGTCGGCTGACCCGGGCTCAGCCCACCGGCGCGGTCTGGGCGCCGAGCACCGCCGCCAGCGCGGTGGCGGCGCGCTCGCCGAGCCCGAGCGGCACCGGCCCGCCGCGGAGCAGGCCGTCGGCGTGCTCGAGCCAGGCGGCGTCGTCGGCGACCGCGGCGAGCGCCTCGGGTCCACCGAGCCGGGCGAGGTATCGCGCCGCCAGCCAGGTCAGCCGTCCGCTGCCGGTCTCGGCGGCGTGGTCTCGGGCCTGCTCGGCGAGCCGGCTGCCCGCGCTCACCACCGCCATCCGGCGCGCCAGCCGCCGCAGCGGCAGCTGCTGGGCGTCGGGGTCGCGGCCGGCGAGCGAGGTCACCGTCGCCTCCACTCGGTCCAGCTCGGCGCGGATCACCGGCGCGAGCGGCGCGGCGGGTCCCGACGCCGCGGCATGAGCGGTGCGGGCCTCGACGTCCGCCGTCCACGCCGGCAGGGCGCCGCGACCGAGACCGCGGAGGACGTCGAGCGCCTGGATGTTTCCCGTCCCCTCCCAGATCGCGTGGATGTAGCCGTCGCGGAGCATCCGCGAGTTGGGCCAGTCCTCGATCGCGCCGTTGCCGCCGCGCACCTCCATCGCCTCGGTGGCGCAGATCCGCGCGCGCTCCGAGCCGTAGCCCTTCGCGAGCGGGGTGAGCAGCCGCAGCACCGCCGCCGCCTCATCGTCGCCGGCGTCGCTGCGGTCGAGCATCTCGGCGGTGCCCATCGCCAGGGTCAGCGCCGCCACCGAGTCGACGACGAGCTCGGCGAGGGTGTCGGCCATCAGCGGCTGGGTGTCGAGCCGCCGCCCGAAGACGGTGCGCCCCGAGCCGTGGAGCAGCGACTCCGACGCGCTGCGCCGCATCAGCGCCGCCGACTGGCCGGCGATGCCGACCCGGGTCATGTTCACCATGTCGAGCATCTGCTTCATGCCGCGGTCGAGCCGTCCCACCGGCTCGGCCCAGGCGCCGCGGAGGCCGACCTCGCCCGAGGGCATGCTGCGGGTGCCGAACTTCTCCTTGAGGCGGTGGATCACCATCGCGTTGCGAGTGCCGTCCTCGAGGATCCGCCGGACGAGGAAGACCCCGAGCCCGCCGGTCCCCGTCCCCGCGCCGTCGGGACGGGCCATGACCAGGAGCAGGTCGGAGTGCGGGCAGGAGCAGAACCACTTCTCGCCGTGGAGCCGCCACGACCCTCCCTCGTCGCGCACCGCGACCGTCTCGGCGGCGCCGACGTCCGATCCTCCCGCCTTCTCGGTGAGGAACATCCCGACGGTGAGGTGGTCGCCGGAGTCGTCGGCGACCCGCGGCAGCAGCCGCTCACCGAGCGCACCACCGTGGAGGCGGAGCAGCCGCGCGCCCGCGTCCATCATCGCGACCGGGCACCCGGTGATCGACTGATCGGCCTGCATCCAGAGGTACTGGAGCGCGGTCATCAGCGCGCGCGGCGCGCAGCCCTCGAGCCCGCGCCACCCGGGCAGGTGGGGCGCGCGCACCAGCCCGAAGCGCAGCGCGGCGTCGAGGAGGCCGTCGTAGGCGGGATGCAGCTCGATCTGGTCGATGCGCGCCCCGCGCGGGTCGTACTGGTGGAGGATCGGCGGGTGCCGGTCGGCGGTGACCGCCATCGGCTCGATCGTTCCGGCGACGAGCCGGCCGGCGTCGGCGAGGGCGCCGTCGGCGACGGGCCAGATCGCCTCGCCCAGGGTGCGGCGCGCCAGCCAGCGGAGATGCTCGTCGGGCGCGTACCAGTCGATGTGCTCGGGAAGCGGGATGTGCCGCGCGCCGGGGTCGGAGGGGAGCATCGGGCTGGTCCTTCTGCGTCGTCGGCGGAGCGGTCAGGCGGGGATGCCGTCCTCGCGCCAGGCGCCGCGCCCGCGGAGCACGTCGCGGAGGGTCTCGAGAGTGTCGCTCATGATCCCATCCGCGCCGAGGTCGAGCAGCCGCTCCATCTCGGCGCGGTCGTCGATGGTCCAGACGTGCACCTTCAGCCCGGAGCGGTGGGCGGCGCGGAGCATCACCGGCTCGACCATCGGCACACCGCTCTGCCGCACCGGCAGCTGGATGCACATCGCGCCGTGCCGGGGGATGCGGCCGGTCAGCGAGCTCAGCCGCGCCCTGGTGATCTCACGCGGGCCCATCGAGGTGCAGACACCCTCGCCGGCGAGCGCGCGGAAGCGGCGCAGCCGGTCGTCGGAGAAGGAGCCGACGCACACCCGGTCGAGCACGTCCATCCGCCGCAGCAGCGTCGCCAGCGGCTCGACCACCGCGTCGGACTTGCAGTCGAGGTTGAGGAAGGTGTCGGACCAGGCCTCGATCAGCTCGGAGAGGACGGGGATGCGCGCCCCGGTGCCACGGAGGGGGAAGGTGCGGCCGCCGTCGCGGCTGAACCAGTACCCGGCGTCGGCCCCGGCGAGGTCGTCCCAGGCGAGCTCGCCGACGCGACCGCGGCGGTCGGTGACCCGCTCGAGGACGTCGTCGTGGAAGGCGACGACGGTGCCGTCGCGGGTGACGTGGCAGTCGGTCTCGAGGTAGCGGTAGCCCATCGCGACCGCCGCCCGGAACGCCGCCATGGTGTTCTCGGGATGGTCGCCGGCACCGCCGCGGTGCGCGAACGGGATGGGGCCGGTCCAGTCGAGGAAGCGGCTGCGCATCGCGCCGACCATAGCCGATCTGGCACTCTGCGCCTCCGTGGAGAGCCAGGTGCCCAGGGGGGTGGATCCGGAGGCGGTCGCCACGGTGCTCGGGCCCGCGGTCGGCGGTCTCGCCGGGCCGCTGCACGCCGAGCTCATCGCGGGTGGGCGCTCCAACCTCACCTACGTGATCGGAGACGGCGAACGCGAATGGGTGCTGCGCCGCCCGCCCCTCGCCCACGTGCTCCCCACCGCCCACGACATGGCCCGCGAGTACCGGGTGATCAGCGCGCTGACGGGCACCGGCATCCCCGTCCCCGCGGCGGTGCTGCTCTGTGACGACCCCGCGGTGCTCGGGGTCACCTTCTACGTGATGGAGCGCGTCGCCGGTCACGTGGTGCGCGACACCCTGCCCGAGGGCTGGCCGGACACGGCGCAGACCCGGCGGTCGATGTCGACCGCGCTCATCACCACCCTGGCGCGGCTGCACGGGGTGGTCCCCGCCGACGTCGGGCTCGCCGACTTCGGCCGTCCCGCCGGGTTCCTCGAGCGGCAGGTGCGCCGCTGGTGGACGCAGTGGGAGGCGTCGAAGACGCGCGAGCTGCCGGACATGGACGAGCTGCGCCGGCGCCTCGAGGCGGGGCTCCCGGAGTCCGGCGCGCCCGGCATCGTCCACGGCGACTACCGGCTCGACAACGTGATCCTCGCCCCCGACGAGCCCGGACGGGTGGCCGCCATCCTCGACTGGGAGATGTGCACCATCGGCGATCCCCTCGCCGACCTCGGCCTGCTGCTCGTGTACTGGGCGGATCCGCGCGAGACCGACGAGGAACGCGAGCTGCTCTCGCTCTCCGCGATCACCGCCGAGCTCGGCTTCCACCGGCCCGGCCAGGTGGTGGAGGCGTACGCGCGCGGCACCGGCCGCGACGTCGCCGCGCTGGAGTGGTATGTCGCCCTCGGCCACTACAAGCTGGCGATCGTCGCCGAGGGGATCTACGCGCGCTTTCTGATGGGGGCGACGGTGGGGGAGGGGTTCGAGATCATGGGTGCTCGGGTGCCCCGGCTGGTGCGCCGTGCGCTCGACCGGGCGCGCGCCTCGGGACTGCCGGGACTCTCCGACTGACGTCGGTGCAGGGTTTCCCCACTCCCGAGCGTACGTAGGAGCGTGAGGGCACCGGGGGGACGCCGCGACGGCTGTGACCGCCCCAATGAGCGGTGCTGACACGGGTCCTGCCGATTGTGCATCGGACGTGGTGACGCCCGCAGTCACGCTGTCCGTGCGCCCGTATATCCATTGTCGCAACGGGGGGCGCTGAACGCCCTCCGCGAAACAGAGAGCGCCCACTCAGCATCTGGGCGAAGGGAGGGAATTTCTTGAACGGCTTCCAGAGGATGATCGCGGTCATCTGCGTCGGCGCGGGGGCGGCATTCGCCGGCTCGGCGGCGCTCGTCGGCCACGCACAGCTCGTCGACGTGAACCTGACGTCGCTCGGCCAGCAGCTGGGCCAGAACCTGGCGCAGAACGCCAAGACGGGCAACGGCATCGCGGGTCACAACCACATCCTGACCGGCGGCACCGCCAACGGCTCCGCGAACGGCAACCTCAGCGGCACCAACAGCGGCATCGCCAGCGGCAACCTCCAGGGCGGCACCGCGAACGGCGTGCTCGGCACCACCGGCGGCTCCGGCACCACCAACGGCGGCGTCGGCAGCGGCAGCGCCAACGGCAGCGCCAACAACCTGCTCGGCGGTGGCATCGGCAACTGCACCTGCACCGACAACTCGACCAACAACAACAACAGCGGCAACAACTCGGGCAACACCAGCACCGACAACTCGACCCACAACAGCAACAACACCTCGACCGACAACTCGACCAACAACAGCGGTAACACCGACAACTCCACGCACACCAGCAACAGCAACAACACCACCACCAAGACCAAGACGGTCACCAAGACCAACAACAGCAAGCACTGCAGCCACGCGACCTGCTAGACCTTCGGGACCAGGGCGGCGAGGCGGCGTCCCTCGACAGGGACGCCGCCCCCGTCCGGGCCGGATCGGCCGACATTCTCACCAACTGGGCCGGGTGCCGCACCGTGCGGCGCCCGGCCTCGGTGTGTCCAGGCTATGGCAGGCGGGTCGAGCCCATCAGCACGCGGTCGCAGCCGCGGGCGGCCTGGCGGCCCTCGGCGATCGCCCAGACGATGAGCGACTGGCCGCGGCGGGCATCGCCGGCGGCGAACACCCCGGGGACCGAGGTCTGGAAGTCGGCGTCGGCGACGATGTTCCCCCGCGCGTCGAGGTCGACGCCGAGTTCCTCGAGGAGCCCGCTTCGGACGGGGCCGAGGAAGCCCATGGCGAGGAGCACCAGGTCGGCCTCCATGGTGAACTCCGTTCCCTCGAGCGGCACGAACTGCATCCGTCCGTCGACCTTGCGCGGCTCGACCCGCACGCCGTGGAGCCGTTCGACCCGGCCGTTGCTCCCGCTCAGATGCGTGGTCGAGATGCTGTAGTCGCGCACCCCGCCCTCCTCGTGCGCCGAGGAGCTGCGCATGATCAACGACCACTGCGGCCAGGGGTTGTCGAAGGCGCGCGACTCCGGCGGCGGCGGCAGCAGCTCGAACTGGTGGACCGAGGCGCAGCCCTCGCGGTGGACGTTGCCCAGGCAGTCTGCCCCGGTGTCGCCGCCGCCGAGGATGATCACCCGCCGGCCCCGTGCGGAGAGGGTCTCGGCCTCGCCGATCAGCTCGCCGGCGACACGCCGGTTCTGCTGGGGGAGGTACTCCATGGCGAAGTGCACACCCTCGAGCTCGCGGCCGGGCACCGGCAGGTCTCGGGGGTGGCCGGCGCCCATGGCGAGCACCACCGCGTCGTAGCGCGCGCGGAGCTCGGCGCCGGTGATGTCGACGCCGATGTCGTAGCCGGTCTCGAAGGCGACGCCCTCGGCGCTGAGCAGGTCGATGCGTCGCTCCAGCACCCACTTCTCGAGCTTGAAGTCGGGGATGCCGTAGCGGAGCAGCCCGCCGATGCGGTCGTCGCGCTCGAAGACGGTCACGTTGTGGCCGGCGCGGTTGAGCTGCTGCGCGCATGCCAGGCCCGCGGGGCCGGAACCGATGACCGCCACCCGCTTGCCGGTGCGGTGGGCGGGCGGCGCCGCGCGCACCCATCCCTCCTCGAAGGCGCGGTCGATGATCGAGACCTCGACCTGCTTGATGGTCACCGCGTCGTCGTTGATCGAGAGCACGCAGGCGGGCTCGCACGGCGCCGGGCAGAGCCGGCCGGTGAACTCGGGGAAGTTGTTGGTGGCGTGGAGCCGCTCGATCGCCCCCGCCCAGTCGTCGCGCCAGACCAGGTCGTTCCACTCGGGGATGAGGTTGCCCAGCGGGCAGCCGCTGTGGCAGAAGGGGATCCCGCAGTCCATGCACCGGGCCGCCTGCTCGCGCACCGACTCGACCGGCCACGTCAGGTAGACCTCGCGGTAGTCGTGCAGCCGCTCGTCGACGGGCCGCCGCGGCGGCAGGCGCCGGTGGAACTCGATGAAGCCCCCCAACTTCCCCATGGCCGCGACTCCTAGCCGACCATCTCGAGCGGGACGGTGCGGCGTGCGGTGAGCACCCGCTTGTAGTCGATGGGCATCACCTTGAGGAACCGGCTCTGCGCCGCAGGGAAGTCGGCGAGCAGGCGCTCGGCGACCGGGCTGCCGGTGTAGTCGGCGTGGTGCTGGAGCAGCGAGCGCAACCTGTCGGCGTCCTCCTCGGTCTCCACCGCCTCGAGCTCGATCATCCCCATGTTGCAGCGGCCGGCGAAGCCGCCGTCCTCGTCGAGGACGTAGGCGATGCCCCCGCTCATGCCCGCGGCGAAGTTGCGCCCGGTGCGGCCGAGGATGAGGGCGACGCCCCCGGTCATGTACTCGCAACCGTGGTCGCCGACGCCCTCGACGACGGCGATCGCCCCGCTGTTGCGCACGCAGAAGCGCTCGCCGGCGACGCCGCGGAAGAAGGCCTCGCCTCCGGTGGCGCCGTAGAGGACGACGTTGCCGACGATGATGTTGTCCTCGGCGACGATGCGCGAGCTGTCGGGCGGGCGCACCACCAGCCGGCCGCCGCTCAGCCCCTTGCCGACGTAGTCGTTGGCGTCGCCGTGGAGGGTGAGGGTCACCCCGTGCGCCAGCCAGGCGCCGAAGGACTGGCCGGCGGAGCCGCGCAGGTCGATGCGGATGGTGTCGTTGGGCAGCCCGGCCTCGCCGTGGCGGCGGGCGATCTCGCCGCTCAGCATGCCGCCGACGGTGCGGTTGCCGTTGCGGATGGGCAGGTCGATCTGCACCGGGTGGCCGTGCTCGATCGCCGGCCGGGCGAGGGCGATGAGCTCGTGGTCGAGCGCCTTCTCCAGCCCGTGGTCCTGCTCGATCATTCGGCGCACGTCGACGCTCGCCGGCACCTGGGGACGGTGGAGCAGCAGGGAGAAGTCGAGCCCCTGCGCCTTCCAGTGCTCGACCGCCTCGCGGACGTCGAGGACATCCGTGCGGCCGATCATCTCGTCGAAGCGGCGGAAGCCGAGCCGCGCCATGTGGCGGCGCACGTCCTCGGCGAGGAAGGTCATGAAATTGACCACGTACTCGGCCTTGCCGGCGTACCTCTCGCGCAGACGGGGGTCCTGGGTGGCGATGCCGACGGGGCAGGTGTTGAGGTGGCAGACGCGCATCATGATGCAGCCGCTGGCGACCAGCGCCGAGGTGGCGAAGCCGAACTCCTCGGCGCCGAGCAGCGCGCCCACGACGACGTCGCGACCGGTCTTCATCTGCCCGTCGGCCTGCAGCGTGACCCGGCTGCGCAGGTCGTTGAGCACCATCACCTGCTGGGTCTCGGCGAGGCCGATCTCCCAGGGGATGCCGGCGTGCTTGATCGAGGACAGCGGCGAGGCGCCGGTGCCGCCCTCGTAGCCGGCGATGACGATGTGGTCGGCGTGCGCCTTGCTCACCCCCGCGGCGACCGTTCCGACGCCCACCTCGGCGACGAGCTTCACGCTCACCCGCGCCTGGGGGTTGACGTTCTTGAGGTCGTGGATGAGCTGGGCGAGGTCCTCGATCGAGTAGATGTCGTGGTGCGGCGGGGGCGAGATCAGCCCCACCCCGGGGGTCGAGTAGCGCAGCCGGGCGATGTACTCGTCGACCTTGTGGCCGGGCAGCTGGCCGCCCTCGCCCGGCTTCGCCCCCTGGGCGATCTTGATCTGCAGCTCGGCGGCGTTGACGAGGTAGTTGGCGTTGACGCCGAAGCGCGCCGACGCCACCTGCTTGATCGCGCTGCGCCGCCAGTCGCCGTTGGGGTCGCGCTCGTAGCGGCGGGGATCCTCGCCGCCCTCGCCGGTGTTCGACTTGCCGCCGAGGCGGTTCATCGCGATCGCCAGGGTCTCGTGCGCCTCCGTGCTGATCGAGCCGAGCGACATCGCCCCGGTGGCGAACCGCCGGACGATCTCGCTCGCGGGTTCGACCTCCTCGAGCGGGATCGGCTCGCGGTCCTCGCGGAAGCGGAAGAGGCCGCGCAGCGCCTTGAGCTGGCGGGTCTGGTCGTCGACCAGGGCGGCGTACTCGCGGTACCAGCTCTCGTCGTTCGCCTTGACGGCGTGCTGCAGCTTGGCGATGGTCTCGGGGTTCCACTGGTGGAACTCGCCGTTGCGCCGCCACTGGTACTGGCCGCCCTCCTGGAGCACGGGGGCGCCGACGCGCACCTCGGGATAGGCGTCGGAGTGCCGCGCCAGCGCCTCCTGGGCGATGACGTCGAGGCCGACGCCGCCGATCCGCGACGCGGTGCCGCAGAAGTGGCGGTCGATGACCTCGCGGCCGACGCCGATGGCCTCGAAGATCTGCGCGCCGCAGTAGGACTGGATCGTCGAGATGCCCATCTTCGAGATGGTCTTGAGCAGCCCCTTGCAGATCGCCTTGACGAAGGTCGCCTCGGCCTTGTGGGCGTCGATCCCCGGCGGCAGCAGGCCGCGGCGGGCGAGGTCGTGGAGGGTCTCGAAGGCGAGGTAGGGGTTGACCGCCTCGGCGCCGTAGCCCATCAGCAGGGCGAAGTGCTGAACCTCGCGCGCCTCGCCGGTCTCGATCACCAGGCCGATGCCGGTGCGGGTCTGCTCGCGGATGAGGTGGTGGTGCACCGCGCCGACCGCGAGCAGGCTGGGGATGGGAGCATGGGCCGCGTCGATGTTGCGGTCGCTGAGGACGAGGACCGCGTAGCCCTCGGCGATGCGCTGCGAGGCCATCCGGCAGATGCGGCGCAGGCCGCGCTCGAGCCCCCGCTCCTCGCCGAGGTGGAAGACCGCCGAGATCGTCGCCGCGGGGAAGTCGCGCTGGGTGACGTGGCGGATCTTGCCGAGGTCGGCGTTGGTGAGGATCGGGTGCGGCATCTCGAGCCGGCGCGCCTGGCTCGGCGCCTGCTCGAGCAGGTTGCCGCCGGCGCCGAGGCTGGTCACCAGCGACATCACCATCTGCTCGCGGATGGGATCGATCGGCGGGTTGGTGACCTGGGCGAAGAGCTGCTTGAAGTAGTTGAAGAGCGGCTGCGGGTGGTCGGAGAGCACCGCCGGCGGGGTGTCGTTGCCCATCGAGCCGATCGGCTCCTCGCCGGTCGTCATCATCGGCGCCAGCAGGAACTTGATGTCCTCCTGGGTGTAGCCGAAGGCCTGCTGACGGATCAGCAGGGTGCCCGCGTCGGGCTCCGCGGGATGTTCGGTGTCCTCGAGCTCGTGGAGGTAGACGGTGCCCTGGCGGATCCAGTCGCGATAGGGGTGGGCCCGGGCGAGCTCGGCCTTGGCGTTGTCGTCGTCGACGATGCGCCCCTGCTCGGTGTCGACGAGCAGGATCTTGCCGGGCTCCAGCCGCCACTTGCGGACGATGCGCTCCTCGGGGAGGTCGAGCACGCCGACCTCGGAGGCCATCACCACCAGGCCGTCGTCGGTGACCACGTAGCGCGCCGGGCGCAGCCCGTTGCGGTCGAGGGTGGCGCCGATCACCCGGCCGTCGGTGAAGGCGATCGCCGCGGGGCCGTCCCAGGGTTCGAGCAGGGCGGAGTGGAACTCGTAGAAGGCCCGCCGCTCCTCGTCCATCTCGTGGTTCTGGTGCCACGCCTCGGGGATCATCATCATGATCGCGTGGTGCGGCGGCCGCCCGGTGAGCGCCAGCATCTCCAGGGCATTGTCGAATTGCGCAGAGTCCGAACCGGTCTCGTCGATGACCGGACGCAGCTTCTCGATGTCGGCGCCGTAGAGGGCGCTCTTGAACTTCGACTGCCGGGCCCGCATCCAGTTGACGTTGCCGCGCACGGTGTTGATCTCGCCGTTGTGGGCGCTGTAGCGGAACGGCTGGGCGATGTCCCAGCGCGGCAGGACGTTGGTGGAGAAGCGCGAGTGCACCAGCGCGAGCGCCGAGATCACGCTGTGGTCGACGAGGTCGGGGAAGAACGGCGCGATCTGCTGCGCCATCAGCATTCCCTTGTAGACCACCGTCCGGCAGCTCAGGCTGCAGATGTAGAAGAGCTCGTCGCCCGCGGGCGGCGCCTCGTCGCGCCGCCTCTCGATCGCCCGGCGGAGCACGTAGAGCCGCCGCTCGAGCACGTCGCCGTGGACGCCGACGGCGGCGACGAAGAACTGGCGGATCGCGGGCATCCCCGAGCGCGACACGTGGCCGACCGCCATCGGGTCGTGGGGCACGTCGCGCCAGCCCAGCAGCCGCAGCCCCTCGTCGTCGCAGCAGCGCTCGACGATCTGCTCGCAGCGGCGCCGCTCCTCGGGCTCGGTGGGGAGGAAGACCATGCCCAGCCCGTACGCGTCGGGTGCGGGGAGGTCGATGCCCGCCGCGCGGCGCAGGAAGGCGTCGGGGATCTGGATGAGGATGCCGGCGCCGTCCCCGGTCTCGGGATCGCAGCCGCAGGCACCGCGGTGGCCGAGGTTGACGAGCGCCTCCAGGCCACGCCCCACGATCGCGTTCGATCGTTCACCGGCGATGCTCGCCACGAAGGCGACACCACAGGCGTCGTGCTCGAACCGGGGGTCGTAGAGGCCCTGGGGGATCAGTCTCGTCATGGCTGGTCCTGAGGATGCGGTGATACGGCGGGATGGGAAGCTTGGGTGCTGGGCGCCGGCCGAGCCGGGGATGGTGGCTCCAGGGACGCCGGATCGAGCTGGCCGGGGATATGGGTGGTCGCCGTGCCCTCGCTGGACTGTAGACGATACCGCAGTAACCGCTGCCGCGCCATCCGCCTCGGACGGCGCGGCCCGGTCAGCCGGTGAACAGCTCGGCGACGGCCAGGGTGCCGCTGCTCATGCTGCGGCCCCCGGCGACGAGGACGCGGCCGTCGAGGAGGCGGGTCGCGGTGTGGAGGGCGCGGGTCCAGCCCATGCTGCCTGCCGCAGTCCAGGCGCCGGTCTGGGGGAGGTAGCGCTCGGCGGCGCTGCTGGTTCCGTAGCCGTCGAGGTCGCCGCCCCCGGTGACCAGGACGCTGCCGTCGGCGAGCAGGGTGGCGGTGTGGACCGCGTGGGCGGTGGCCATCCCCTCGGTCTCCTTCCAGCTGTCGGCGAACGGGTCGTAGATCTCGGCGGTGGCCAGCGGCCGGCCGCTGTCGACGTCGTAGCCGCCGGTGACCAGCACCCGGCCGCCACCGATCAGGGTGGCGGCGTGGACGACCCGGTCGGCGGTGGTGTTCGCGGTGGCGAGCCAGGTTCCCAGCAGCGGGTTGTAGATCTCCGCCGCCGGGCCGCGGGTCTCGGCGCTGACCACCGGAAGCCGGGGGGTGATCGGCAGGGTCACGACGCGCTGGGCGATGCCGCCGACGACGAGGACCCGGCCGTCGAGCAGGCGGGTGGCGGTGTGCCCCATCCGGGGGGAGGCCATCGGCGCGGCCGGGCGCCAGCGGCCGAGGGTGGGGTTGTAGATCTCCGTCGAGTCGAGCTCGTCGCGGCCGTCGAAGCCCCCGGCGACCAGGACGGTGCCGTCGGCGAGGAGCGTGGCGGTATGGAGCGCGCGGCGGGTGAGCAGGTTCCCGGTGGCGGTCCAGGCGTTGGTGGCGGGGTCGTAGAGCTCGGCGGAGTCGAGGTGCTTGCCGTAGCAGATCCCGCCGGCGACGAGCACCCGCCCGTTGCGCAGCCGGGTGGCGGTGGCGGCATAGCGGGCGGTCGCCATCGCCCGGGTGGGCGCCCAGCGTCCGGTGACGGGGTCGTAGAGCTCGGCGGTCTCCTGGCAGGCGCCGTTGGTCACCCCGCCGGCGACGAGCACCCGGCCGTCGTCGAGGAGGGTGGCGGTGGCGTGGTCGCGCCCGGTGCCCATGCTCTGGGTGGCCGACCAGGGCCGGGCCGCGGTGGGCGCACCTCCCGGTGGCGCCGCCCGCGCGACCACCCCGCCCAGCGGCGCCAGCACCAGGCAGGCGAGGAGCAGGGCCGAGACGGCCAGGGGGCGGACCGTCCTCGAGCGTCCGGGGACCGGCGCGGACACGGCGTCCGATGGTCGCATCGCGGCCCCGAGCAGTCAACGGGGGGCGCCGAGGCCGACCCTCACACCCGACTCGCTAGCATGGCGGGCGGCGGGCGGCGAGGCGTGGAGGCCCTCACGCGGATGCCGCCCCGAAGCGGAGGTGTGTCCATGTCGGTCGGGGGTGCGGAGGTCGTCGGGTCGGGGACGGGGGCGGGCGCCGTCGACCACGGAGCCGCCCCCGGCATGCTCGCCCGGCTTCGGCGCGACTCCCCGTGGTGGCTGCTCCCGCTCACCGTGGTCGTGGTTCTCGGCGGCTTCATCGTCTACTCGCTCTGGGCCGCCACGACCGGCGTCGGCGAGGCGACCGGCACCCCCTACCTCTCGCCGCTGTACTCGCCGGGCTGGCTCGCCGGGCACCTCCCCGTGGCCCCCGGCCTGCTCTGCATCCTCGTCCCCATCGCGTTCCGGAGCACCTGCTACTACTACCGCAAGGCGTACCACCGCTCCTTCTTCTGGGACCCGCCGGCGTGCGCGATCCCGGAGCTGCGGCACGGCAGATACCGGGGGGAGACCGCCTTCCAGCTGATCCTCAACAACCTCCACCGTTTCGCCCTCTACGGGGCGATCGTCTACATCCCCATCCTCGCCTTCGATGCGGTCAACGCCTTCAGCCTCGACGGCCACCTCTACCTCGGGCTGGGAACGCTGATCATGGTGGTCAACGTGGTGCTGCTCGCCGGATACACCTTTTCCTGCCACTCCTTCCGGCACATGGTCGGAGGCAACGTCGACTGCTTCTCCTGCGTGCGCTTCGGCGCCCAGCGGCACGGCGCCTGGAAGGCGGTGACGCGGATCAACATCTTCCATCCCACCTGGGCCTGGGTCAGCCTCTTCAGCGTCTGGGCGGTCGACCTCTACATCCGGATGCTCCACGCCGGCTGGTTCACCGACCCCCACCTTCTCGTGCGATGACGATCGAGAGCTACGACACCATCGACTGCGACGTCCTCGTCGTCGGCGCCGGCGGGGCGGGACTGCGCGCCGCGGTCGCTGCGGGCGAGGCCGGCTGCGCCACCGCGGTGGTGACCAAGTCGCTGCTGGGCAAGGCGCACACGGTGATGGCCGAGGGCGGCATCGCCGCCGCGCTCGGCAACACCGATCCACGCGACAACTGGGGCGTCCACTTCGCCGACACGATGCTCGGCGGCCAGCTCCTCAACGACTGGCGGATGGTGGAGATCTACGCCCGGGAGGTGATCGAGCGCGTCTACGAGCTGGAGCGCTGGGGCGGCCTCTTCGACCGCACCCCGAAGGGGCTGATCAATCAGCGCGCCTTCGGCGCCCACACCTTCTGGCGTCTCGCCCATGTCGGCGACCGCACCGGGCTGGAGCTGATCCGCACCTGCCAGGACCGCGCGGTGCACACCCCCAACGTGACCGTGCACATGGAGTACACGCTCACCACCCTGCTGAAGGACGGCGACCGGGTGGTCGGCGCCGCCGGCTACCGGCGTAACGACGGCGGCTTCGTCGTCGTCCGCGCCAAGGCGGTGGTGCTCGGCAGCGGCGGCTGGGGGCGGATGTACAAGCACACCAGCAACTCCTGGGAGGGCACCGGCGACGGCGCCGCGCTCGCCTACGGCGCCGGCGCCGAGCTCGTCGACATGGAGTTCGTGCAGTTCCATCCCACCGGGATGATCTGGCCGCCCGGGGCGCGCGGGATCCTGGTGACCGAGGCGGTGCGCGGCGAGGGCGGCCGCCTCTTCAACTCGCTGGGCGAGCGCTTCATGGAGAAGTACGACGCCAAGAAGATGGAGCTCTCCTCGCGCGACGTCGTCGCCCGCTCCATCTACAAGGAGGCCCAGGCGGGCCGAGGGTCGCCCCATGGCGGCGCCTTCCTCGACGTCCGCCACCGCGGCGCCGAGTACATCAAGCGGCGGCTGCCCTCGATGTACGAGCAGTTCCACGCGCTGGCGTCGGTGGACATCACCAAGGAGCCGATGGAGGTGGGTCCGACGATCCACTACACGATGGGCGGGGTGCGGGTCGCGCCCGAGACCGGGGCGACGACGGTGCCGGGCCTCTACGCCGCGGGCGAGGTGAGCGGCGGGCTGCACGGCGCCAACCGGCTCGGCGGCAACTCGCTCGGCGACATCCTCGTCTTCGGCAAGCGCGCCGGCGAGGCGGCGGCCGCCGAGGCGCAGAGCCGCGGCCACGTGCCCGTCGACGAGGCCCAGGTGGGGGAGGAGCAGCGCGCGCTGCTCGCCTATCTCGACACCCGCGAGGGCGGCGAGAACCCCTACCTGCTCCACGAGGCGCTCCAGGAGGCGATGCAGGACGACGCCGGTATCGCCCGCACCGAGGAGTCGCTCACCCGTTCGCTCAACGCCATCCAGGAGCTGCGCAGCCGCGCCGGTAACATGCGGGTCGGCGGTGGCCGGGTGCTCAACCCCGGGTGGCACACCTGCCGCGACGTGGTGAACATGCTGGTGATCAGCGAGGCGATCGTCCGCGGCGGGCTCGAGCGACGCGAGAGCCGCGGCTCGCAGTGGCGGCTCGACCACCTCGACCCGAGCCCGGAGCAGGCGAAGGTGAACTACGTCTGCTACGACGGCGGCGACGGGATGAGACTGAAGGCGGTGGAGCGCCCACCGATCCCCGCTCACCTCCAGCAGCTCATCGACGCCGAGCTCGCGCTGAGGGAGTCCTCCACCATCCCGGTGAAGCCGGACCAGAAGATCGACGTGCCCGCACCGGTGCCTCCGGTGACGGCGGCCAGGGGGGCCTGAGATGGCGAGCCAGAACGGCGGCAGCCCCGCGCTCGAGTTCCGCGTCTTCAAGGGCACCCCCGGCGCCGAGCAGGGCGACGTGAGCTTCTCGGTGCCCCCGGTGACCGGCATGGTGGTGCTGGACGCGATCCACTGGATCCAGAAGCACGTGGACACCGATCTCGCCTGCCGCTGGAACTGCAAGGCCGCCAAGTGCGGCAGCTGCTCGGCGGAGATCAACGGCATGCCCGCGCTGATGTGCAAGACGCGCGTCGACGACCTCCCCGAGGGGCCGATCACGGTGCGGCCGATGAAGGCCTTCCCCCTGATCAAGGACCTGGTGACCGACGTCTCCCACAACTACGAGGTGAACCGGCGCATCCCCCAGTTCACCCCGGCGGCGGACGAGCCCACGCCCTTCGTCATCCAGGAGATGGACCTCGAGCGGATCTACGAGTTCCGCAAGTGCATCGAGTGCTTCCTCTGCCAGGACGTCTGCCACGTGCTCCGCAGCCACGATCTCCACGAGCGCTTCTACGGGCCGCGCTTCTTCGTCCGGGTGGCCTCGCTGGAGATGCACCCCAAGGACACCGTCGACCGGCTCGAGGCGACCCGCTCGGAGGGCGGCCTGGGCTACTGCAACATCACCAAGTGCTGCACCGAGGTGTGCCCGGAGCACATCCACATCACCGACAACGCGATCATCCCGCTCAAGGAGCGGGTCGCCGATCGCCGCTGGGACCCGGTGCGCGCGGTGACCCGCAGGCTGACGGGAAGGAGCTGACGCGCCGTGCGTGAGGCCGCCATCTCCTATCTGCCCCAACGGGCGCATGATGGGGGCATGAGCGTCGGAGCCATCGGAGCGGTGGTCCTGCTGGCCGTCCTCGCGACCCTGCTGGTCGCGTTCATCGCCTTCTACCTGTACTCGCGCACCCCGGCGTGGCGGTCGTCGGAAACGCGCATGGCGACGATGCGCCTGCTCGTGATCATCGGTCCGATGTTCGGGATGCGCTTCGAGAATGCGCCGCCCGAGGTCCCGGCCGTGATGGGCAAGGGGCCGGACCAGGAGGCGCTCCCCGACGATCCCCGGGTGAGGCCGGCGAGTTAGGGGCGGGCTCCGATCAGGGCGCCGGTGCCGAGCGACGGCAGCCCGGCGGCGACCTCGTCGCGGCGGGAGTCGATGACGTCGACGACGTCGCGGACCGCCTCGGCGCTGCGGTGGAGGGCGGCGCTCTCCTCCTCGCTCAGCTTCACCTCGAGCACCTCGACGAGGCCGCCGGCGCCGAGCCGGCAGGGAACGCCCGTGAACAGCCCGCGGATGCCGTACTCGCCCTCGAGCCGGACGCTGCAGGGCAGCACCTGGCGCTTGTCGAGGAGGATCGCGTCGACCATCTGCGCGGCCGCCGCGCTCGGCGCGTAGTAGGCGCTCCCGGTCTTCAGCAGCCCGACGATCTCGGCGCCGCCGTCGCGGGCGCGCTGGACGATCGCGTCGAGCCGGTCCTTGGGGATGAGCTCGCCGACCGGCACCCCGGCGACGGTCGAGTAGCGGGTGAGCGGGACCATGGTGTCGCCGTGGCCGCCGAGGACGTAGGCCTCGACGTCCTCGACCGACGCGTCGAGCTCGCGGGCGATGAAGGTGCGGAAGCGGGCGGTGTCGAGCACCCCGGCCATGCCGATCACCCGCTCGCGGGGGAAGCCGCAGACCGCCCCGGCGAGCTGGGCCATGGCGTCGAGCGGATTGGTGACCATCAGCAGGATTGCGTCCGGCGACTGGCTCGTCGCCGCCTTGACCACCGAGGCGATCACCCTCGCGTTGGTCATGACCAGGTCGTCGCGCGACATCCCCGGCTTGCGGGCGACGCCGCTGGTGACGATGACCAGGTCCGACCCGGCGGTCTCCTCGTAGCCGTTGGTGCCGGTGACGAGGCTGTCGTAGCCGACGATCGGCCCGGCCTGGAGCATGTCGAGCGCCTTGCCCTGGGGCAGCCCCTCGACGATGTCGACGAGGACGACATCGGCGTAGTTGCGCTCCGCGAGGCGCTGGGCGAGGGTGGCGCCGACGTTGCCGGCTCCGACGACGGTGATCTTGGAGCGCACGGTCAGAATCTCCGCTGGGTGTGGGCCTGCGCGGCTCCATGCGACCTGGCAGTGCCCCTTCGGCCCTGCCGCCGGGCCGCGCGGTAGTGTAGCTCGGAGCAGATGAGTCCCCGATCCGCCACCGCCGTCAAGCGCAGCTCCCTTCCCCGGGGCGCCCGCGACCGTGCCGCCATCGTCGTCGAGCGGCTGAAGGACGAGTACCCGGCCGAGTGTGCGCTCACCCACAGCTCGCCGTGGGAGCTGCTGGTCGCGACGATCCTCAGCGCCCAGACCACCGACGAGCGGGTGAACATGGTCACCCCGCACCTCTTCGCGGCCCACCCGACGGTGCACGACCTCGCGGGCGCCTCGCTCGAGGAGGTCGAGGAGATCATCCGCTCGACCGGATTCTTCCGCTCCAAGGCGCGGGCCATCGTCGAGATGTCCCAGGACGTGGTGTCCCGCTACGGCGGTGAGGTGCCGCCGCGGATGGAGGACCTGGTCACCCTGCGAGGCGTCGGACGCAAGACCGCCAACGTGGTCCTGGGCGTCGCCTTCGGGGTGCCCGGGTTCCCCGTCGACACCCACGTCACCCGCCTCACCCGGCGGCTCGGGCTGACCCGCTCGCTCGACCCGGTCCAGATCGAGAAGGACGTCACCTCGATGGTGCCGCCGGAGGAGTGGACGGGTCTCAGCCTGCGGCTCATCCTCCACGGCCGCCGCTGCTGCACCGCTCGGGCGCCGCAGCACCACCTCTGCGTGCTCCGGGACATCTGCCCCTCCGCCGACGGCGACCTGCCCCTGAAGAGGAAGCCGCGCGCGACGGGTCGCACCCGGGTCCCCCCGAAGGCTCCGAGCGCCGCACAATAGGCCGGCCATGCACACGCCGATCTGCGACCTGCTCGGCATCGAGTTCCCCATCGTCGCCTTCAGCCACTGCCGGGACGTGGTCGCCGCGGTCAGCCGCGCCGGAGGGATGGGCGTGCTCGGCGCCGTCGCCTTCAGCCCCTCCCAGCTCGAGACCGAGCTGAGCTGGCTCGACGAGGCGGTCGGCGGCCGCCCGTACGGCGTCGACGTCCTGCTGCCCCAGCGCTTCGTCGGGGCGGAGGAGGGGGGAGGCTCGCTCGAGTCGCTCACCACGCTGATCCCCGACGAGCACCGCCAGTTCGTCGACGACCTGCTCCACCGCTACGGGGTCCCGCCGCTCCCCGAGGGCGCCCCGGTCCGCAGCGGGCTGCTCGAGGTCTCGCCGAAGGGCGCCGGCGCGCTCCTCGACGTCGCCTTCTCGCACCGGCCCCGGCTGGTCGCGAGCGCGCTGGGGCCGGCCCCCGACTTCCTCGTCGACGCCGCCCACGAGCAGGGTGCCGTGGTCGCCGGCCTGGTCGGCAGCCGCCGCCACGCCGAGCGGCAGTGCGCCGCCGGGGTCGACCTGGTCGTCGCCCAGGGCTCCGAGGCGGGGGGCCACACCGGCGAGATCGGCACCATGGTGCTCGTCCCCGAGGTGGTCGACGCGGTCGCCCCCACCCCGGTCCTCGCCGCCGGCGGGATCGCCAGCGGGCGCCAGATCGCCGCGGCGCTCGCGCTCGGCGCCCAGGGGGTCTGGTGCGGCTCCGTCTGGCTCACCACCCACGAGGCCGAGACCCACCCGGTGGTGCGCGAGAAGATGCTCCGGGCCAGCTCGAGCGACACCGTGCGCACCCGGGCCACGACCGGCAAGCCCGCCCGCCAGCTGCGCACCGCCTGGACCGACGAGTGGGACGACCCGGCGCATCCGGACCCGTTGCCGATGCCGCTGCACACCATGCTCACCGCAGAGGCGCAGATGCGCGTCCAGCGCTCCGCCGCCACGCCCGGGTCCGGCGCGGAGCGGCTGATCACCTACTTCGTGGGGCAGGTGGTCGGGAGCATGAACACCGTGCGTCCGGCCGCCCAGGTCGTGCACGACATGGTGGTCGAGTACCTGGAGACGGTGGAAAGGCTCTCCGACTCCGCGGAGGACTGACTACACCGCGAGCAGCGCCCCCCCGGCGACGCGCACGGGGCGGGCGGCGAGCTCCTCCGACATCAGCGCGTCCATCAGCGCAGGGTCGTCCGTCGTCGCCCAGGTGCGCCGGCCGTCGCCGAGCAGGCACGCGACGATGCCTTTCTGCGGCGCGCCGGTGCGGTCGTGCATCACCGTGAAGGTCTCGAAGGTCGCCTCGCCGTCGTGGGTCGCGGCGAGGGAGCGGAGCTCGCTGCCGTGGAGCACCTCGACGATCTTCGCGTGGCGGAAGCCGGCGCGTGGGGGCTCGGTCGAGTACAGGCCGACGGCGTGCTTGCTGAAGTACCCGCCGAGCGCCGAGCAGAGGCCGACCGACCCGGGGTCGTCGCGAAGCCGGCCGGTCATGGTGGCGATCGCGTGGCCGACGTAGTTGTTCCACGGGCCGCCGGCGAAGGTGAGGCCGCCGGTCACGGTGAGCTCGCGGTCGAGCCCGAGCCCGAGCTCGTTCGCGCCCACCTGCACCGCCGAGGGGAAGCAGGAGTAGAGGTCGACGTGGGCGAGGTCGCCGGGGCCGACCCCGGCGAGCTCCATCGCGCAGCGACCGGCGGCGCGCAGGCCCGGCGACGAGTGCAGGTCCGGCCGCACGGAGATGGTGGGGTCGTCGGCGTCGGCGGCGGCGAGGGGGAAGACCCAGCGGTCGCGGGCGATCCCCAGCGCACTCGCCATCCCCACCGACGTCAGCACCAGCGCCGACGCCTGGTCCACGTGGTTGTTCGAGTTCATCAGCTTCGGATACGGGAAGCCGACCATCCGGTTCTGCGGGCCCGGGGTGCCGATCTCCTCCACGCTGTGACGGCGGGGGAGTGCGGCGTACGGATTGCGCTCGGCCACACGGCTGAACCGCGACCAGAGATCACCCACGATCGCGCGCTGCTCGGCGAGGCTCCGGCCCGCCGCCATGCGGAGCGCGTTCTCGAAGATCGGGTACACCGCCACCGGCATCACCAGGCCGACGTCGGTCTCGACCGGGCCGGCCATGACCATCTCGCCGCCGATGATCTCCGAGGGCTCGAGATCGGGCGGCTGCATCGTCCACGGGGGCCGCTCGCCGCTGTCGCGGCGGATCGCCACGCGGGTCCGCCACGCCTCGGCGCCGCCGACCAGGATCACGTCGGCGTCACCCGCCTGGATGTCGGCGGCTGAGCGGGTGACGAGCAGCTGCGGTGACTGGCCGCCGAGGGTCGAGTACGCGGTGTGCCGGGGCGAGGCGCCGACCAGCTCGGCGAGAAGCCGTCCCGGGTCGGAGTACCGCCACGACAGCAGGTTGACGATCCGCACCGAGTCGAGCCGGGCGAGCAGGCCGGCGGCGCCGCTGTCGACCTCGGCGCGGCGTGACGCCTCGGCGAGCAGCTCCATCGGCTCGGGCGCGAGCCCGTCGCGGTGGCAGACCTGGCCGGCGCCGACGATGACCGGGGTCCGCGGATCCAGGCTCAGCGCCGCGGCCCCTGGATCAGGCCGGGGCCCCGCCGAGCTCCTGCGCCCATGCCTCCGCCTGGTCCTCCGGCACGGGGGTGTGGCCGTCGAGCGAGCGGGCCAGCCGCCGCGCCTCCTCGGGGCTCAGCCGCAGGTTGCCGACCTCCTCGGGGGCGAGCAGATCGGTCTCGATGCAGAGGTCGATGAACTGGTCGATCTCCGCCTCGTCCATGGGCTCGAGGTGACGCGCCTTGCGCACCAGCCGCTCTCGCGAGCTGGGGAGGTAGATGCCGAGGTCGGCGAATGCGAGCAGCACGGCTCTCGCCATCTTGATGGTGGTGGACAACGCCCAACTCTCCCGAGGCCTGGCACGGCTGGCGATGGGGACCTGGGGCGCCGCGCGGCTATCCCCCGATGGTACGCCCCGACCGCCCGGTTCGGTGTCCGTCGCCTGGTCGTGACGGCGGCCGGCCCTGGTGGGTGAGCGCGAGCGCGGTGCCCAGCAGGGCGGCGACCTCGACGGTCTCCCGGCGCTGCACGTCCCGCCAGCCGGGGTCGTCGCGGTGGCCGAGGAGGTCGTCGTAGAGCGCGCCGTAGAGATCGTTGACGAACTGCCGGTCGCTCAGCGCGCCGGTCCGGTGGGACCGCCCCGGGGTGCCGCAGCGCTCGACCCACAGCGCCCCGTCCTCCCAGCGCAGCACGGCGCCCAGGTCGGGGAGGTCCAGGGCGACGAGGTTCCGCCGTCGCTGCCCGGCGTAGGAGACGGCGATCCGCGCCTCGCCGGCGCCGACGGCGAGCTCGACGGCCGCGCTCTCCCGCCCCGGCTCGCCCTCGCGCCGGGCCTCCAGCACCCTCGCGCCGGGGTCGAGCCGGTGGCAGAGCGCGAGGTAGTGGACGGCGTGGTCGCCGAGGATCCCGCCCTCACGGTCGCCGTGGGCGCGCCAGCCGCCCGCGCTCAGCGGGTCGGTGCCGGGACGCTCGACCTCGACCTCCAGCCGGAAGGTTGCATCCACCACCGCGGGCAGCCGCAGGCAGCGCTCGATCACCCGCCACGCGGGGGCGTGGGCGTACTGGTGCACGGTCGCCACCAGCCATCCCGGAGCCTCTGCGGTGAGGCGGCGCAGCTCGTCGACGTCCCCGTCGCCGACCCCGAGCGGCTTCTCGCAGAGCACGTCGATGCCGCGGCGCGCCGCCGCCTCGATCGCCGGGAGATGGGCGCTCGGCGGGCTGGCGATCACCAGCAGGTCGCAGCCGGAGCCCTCGAGCAGCGCCTCGACGTCGGGGTAGGCGCGCGCCCGACGGGTGCGCTCGATGACCCGCTCGCGGCGCTCGCGGTCAGGGTCGCAGACCCCGGCGATCAGCGCGGCGCCGGTCTCCTCGGCGCGGCTCAGGGCGGGAAGGTGGGCCCGCAGCGCCGCCGACCCCAGTCCGCAGAGGCCGACCGCGGCGGCGGTCACCCCCGGATCGCCGCCGGCGAGAGGGCGCTGGCGAGCGCCTCGAGAGCGGCGTCGGCCTCGTCGGGGCGCAGGGTCAGCGGCGCGTTCAGCCGCACCCGGGGCACCTGGGCGACGAGCAGCCCGCGCTGCAGGCAGGAGAGAAAGAGCCGCTGGCTCAGCTCCGGGCTCGCCAGCGCGCCGGTGTCGGGGTCGACGAGGTCGAAGCCGAGCATCAGCCCCACCCCGCGGGTCGCCGAGACATAGGGCGACTCGGCCTCGAGGCTGCGCAGCCCGCCGGCGAGACGGGTGCCGGTGGCGCGGACGTTCTCGAGGAAGCCCTCGCCGGTGACGACGTCGAGCACGGCGCGGCCGGCGGCGCACGCCACCGGGTTGGCGCCGTAGCTGCTCGAGGTCGCCGACGGCTCGGCGAAGAGGCTGTTGTCCCAGAGCTCGCCGCCGGCGGCGACGCCGCTCAGCGGGTAGCCGCCGCCGATCGCCTTGCCGAGGATGAGGATGTCCGGCCTCACCTCGTACCAGCCCGCGGCGAAGACGGTGCCGAGCCGGCCGAAGCCGGTGATCGACTCGTCGAGGATGAGCAGCCAGCCCCGCCGGGTGCAGAGGTCGCGCAGCGAGCGCAGGAAGTGTCGCTCCGGCGGCAGGTTCCCGGCGGTGCCGAGCACCGGCTCGACGATCACCGCGGCGACGCCCTCCTCGATCCCGGCGGCGTACTCCTCGAGCCCGTGCAGCGCGTCGGTGCCGTCGCCCTCGCAGTCGAGATAGCTGAGCGCGTCGTGCTCGGTGCAGATCGGATACGGCACGTCGTGCACCCAGTCGACGCCGAGCCAGCTGCGCTCGTCGGAGTGACGGTGGCCGGTGAAGCGCACCCCGGTGCTCTTCCCGTGGAACCCGGTGGTGAAGGAGACGAGGTGCCGCCGCCCGGTGACCGACTGGGCGAGCCGGACCGCCACCTCGACGGCCTCGGTGCCGCCCGAGTACAGCGCGGTGCGGTCGAGCCCGGCCGGCAGGACCTCGGCGAGCGCCTCGAGGTACTCGGCGTGCTCGGGGGTGTGCAGCACGCAGGCGGCGAGCCGTCCCGCCTGCTCGCTCAGCGCCGCCGTCCAGCGCGGATTGCCGTGACCGATCGCGGCCACGCCCATGGCGGTGGCGAAGTCGAGGTAGCGGCGTCCCTCGGTGTCGACGAGGTGCGCACCCTCACCATGGGTGATGACGAGACCGGCGTTCTCGGCGATGCGCCGTGGTCCGCCACCGCCGAGGCGGCGGATGGTGTCGGGGACGGGAGCGGTGGCGGCCATGCGGCGCGCAGTGTACGAAAGCTCCGGCCGAGCGCGGCTCTACAGCGCGTCGTCCCCGCCTCCGCCTCCGAACCGGGCGAGGAGCCCACGCCGCTGGTGCTGGTAGCGGCGCAGGTGGTACGGGACGTTGATCACCACCGTGCCGGGGCGGAAGAGCAGCGCCGCCTTGAGCCGCAGCGCGGTCTGGTTGTGGAGGATCGTGTGCCACCAGCGCGTCGCCACCATCTCGGGCAACACCACCACCAGGGTGTCGTCGCCGCGCTGGCGGTCGATGGCGTCGATGTAGGCGAGCAGCGGCCGCACCAGCGAGCGGTACGGCGACTCGATCACCTCCAGGGGCACGTGGTTGCCCCACGCCTCCCACTTCGCGCGCAGCCGTGCGATCTCGTCGGGGTCGTCGTTGATGTGCACCGCGATCACCTCGTTGGAGAGGGTGCGGGCGAGGGCGAGGCTCTGCAGCGCCGGGCCGTTGAGATCCGAGATGGGCACGATGGCCACCGGGTGGAGTTCGCCCGGCGAGGTGGGTGTCTCGGTGGTCAGCTCGCCCTTCACCTGGGTGTAGTGGGTGTGGATGGCACGGAAGGTGAGCACCAGCACGGGGATGAGCACCAGCACGATCCAGGCGCCGGAGCGGAATTTCTCCCACGCGGTGATGACGAACACCGTCGCGGTCAGCGTCATCCCCACCGCGTTCATCATCAGGCCGCGCTGCCAGCCGGGCTCCCGCAGCCGCAGCCAGCGCGCCACCATCCCCGCCTGCGACATCGTGAAGGCGAGGAAGACGCCGATGGTGTACAGCGGGATGAGCGCGTCGGTGCGCCCGCGGAACACGACCTCGAGGACGATCGCGAGCCCGCCGAGCACGAGGATCCCGTTGCTGAAGGCGAGCCGGTCGCCGAGGCGCTTGAAGAGGTGGGGCGCGTAGTCGTCGCGCGCCATGAAGAAGAACAGCCGGGGGAAGTCCGAGAACGAGGTGTTGGCGGCGAGCACCAGGATCGCCGTCGTGGTGGCGATCACGTAGTAATAGAGGAGGGTGGTGCCGAAGGCGGAGTGGGCGATCTGCGAGATGACCGTCTGGTAGTGCGGGTCGGTGCTGTCGTAGGCGCGCGCGCCGGTGGCGCGGGCGGCGAGGGTGATCCCGGCGAACATCACCCCGAGCAGGGTCACCATGACCGTCAGCGTGGTGCGCGCGTTCATCCACTCCGGCGGTTTGAAGGCGGGGACGCCGTCGCTGATCGCCTCGACCCCGGTCAGCGCGGTGCATCCCGAGGCGAACGCCTTGAGCAGCAGGAAGATGCTCACCTGCTGGGTCGTGTGCTCGAGCATCGGCGTCGCCGTGTGGATGCCGCCGATGGCCACCTTCCAGGTGACCACGGCGAGCATGAGCATGATCCCGAAGATGAAGAGGTAGGTGGGCGCGGCGAAGATCGAGCCCGACTCCCGGATGCCGCGGAGGTTGCCGAGGATGAGGAGGACGATGAAGCCGACGCAGAGCTCGACCCGGTAGGGCTGCATCGCCGAGGCGGCGCTGACGATCGAGTCCACCCCGCTGGCCACCGACACCGCCACCGTGAGCACGTAGTCGGTCATCAGCGCCGATCCCGCGATCACCCCGGCGAGGGGCCCGAGGTTGTCGCTCGCGACGATGTAGGAGCCCCCGCCCTTCGGGTACGCCTTGATCGTCTGGCGGTAGCTGAGCCCGACCGCGACCAGCAGGAAGAGGATCGCCCCCATGATCGGGATCGAGTAGCTGTAGGCGGCCACGCCGGCGGCACCGAGCACCAGGAGGATCTGCTCGGTCGCGTAGGCCACCGAGGAGAGGGCGTCGGAGGAGAGCACCGCGAGCGCTTTGACCTTGGTCAGCCGCTCGTGGGCCGCCATCCGGCTGGCGATCGGCCGGCCCAGGACGGCGCGGCGGATCCTGCCGAGCTGGGTCTTCGGCGCCCCCTCGTCCTTGGCCTGGAGGTAGCCCTCGGCGACCTTGTCGAACTCGCGACGCCGCGCCCGATTGCCGCGGACGTAGCGATCGCCGGGGAGCGAGCCGCGCGCCGAGCGGAGATCGAGGTCGGGGTCGATCTCCACGTCCTCGGCGCCGGCGTGGCGGGCCCGGGGCGTCGTCGCCCACCGCTTCCCCGCCTCGCTCAGGGACCGAACCTCCTCCTCTCCGAGGGTCACCTGGCCGGGCTGGGGAGTCGATCCAGGGGCGTTGGGGTCGGT
>DATARS010000009.1:0-2464 GCA_036269455.1 Candidatus Dormiibacterota bacterium
TGTTCACCTGGTACGGCAGCTCGCGGACGATGATCTGCTCGCGCCCGCTGCGCGACTCCTCGAACTCCACCTGGGCGCGCATCACGATCCGGCCGTGGCCGGTGCCGTAGACGGTGGCGATGTCGCGGCCGTAGATGATCCAGCCGGTGGGGAAGTCCGGCCCCTTGATGAACCTGGTCAGCTCCTCGGTGGTCGCCTCGGGGTTGTCGACGAGGTGGGTCAGGCCGTCGCACACCTCGGTGAGGTTGTGCGGCGGAATGTTGGTCGCCATCCCGACCGCGATGCCGCTGGAGCCGTTGACCAGCAGATTGGGGAGCAGGGCCGGGAGCACCGACGGCTCGGTGGTCGTCGACGAATAGTTGTCGACGAAGTCGACCGTCTCCTTGTCGATGTCCTCGACGACCTGCATCGCGATCGGCGACATCCGCGCCTCGGTGTAGCGGTGCGCCGCCGGGGGGTCGCCATCCATCGAGCCGAAGTTGCCCTGGCCGTCGACCAGCGGATAGCGCATCACCCAGGACTGGGCGAGCCGCACCATGGTGTCGTAGATCGAGGCGTCGCCGTGGGGGTGATAGTGCTTCATCACCTCGCCGACGATCGCCGCGGACTTCTGGTAGCGCGCCCCCGCGGTCATGCCCTGCTCGAGCATCGCGTAGAGGATGCGGCGCTGCACCGGCTTGAGACCGTCGCGGACGTCGGGCAGGGCACGCGAGATGATCACGCTCATCGCGTAGTCCATGTACGACGAGCGCATCTCCTGCTCGAGCTCGATGGGGCGGACGTTCTGGTGCGGCGGGAGGACGGTCATGACTGGTCTTCCGTGGTGGCGGCGAGTGCGGGGGTGCCCGCCTCGCGGGGCATGGCCGCGGCGATGGTGCCGCTGACGTCGCGCTCGGCGGCGGTGCGGGCGACGCGGATGGCGTTGTCGATGGCGGTCGCGTCGGAGCGGCCGTGGGCGATGACCACCTCGCCGGCGACGCCGAGGAGCAGGGCTCCGCCGGTGGCGCGATAGTCGACCTGGTCACGCACGGCGCGCAGCCGCGGCTTGAGCAGCAGCCCGCCGAGCATGGCGCGCCGGCTCGACCGCGCCTCCCGGCGCAGCACCGCGAAGAGGTACTCGCCCACGCCCTCGGCGGTCTTCAGCGCGACGTTCCCGGTGAAGCCGTCGGTGACGGCGACGTCGCAGGCGCCGCTCAGCAGCTCGCGGCCCTCGACGTTGCCGGTGAACCGGATCGGCGCCGCGGCGAGCAGCGGATGCGCCGCCTGGATGAGCGCCGAGCCCTTGCCCGGCTCCTCGCCGTTGCTGAGCAGCGCCACCCGTGGCTCGGCGATGCCGAGCATCGCCCGGGCGTAGACGCTGCCCATCACCCCGAACTGGGCGAGCCACTCGGCGCGCACGTCGGCGTTGGCGCCGACGTCGAGCAGGAAGGTGCGCCTGCCGTCGAGCCCGGGGAGGAGCGCGCCGATCGCGGGGCGGGCGACCCCGGGAATGCGCTTGATCGTGAACAGCGCGGCGGCGAGGACCGCCCCGCTGTTGCCGGCGCTGACCACCGCGTCCGCCCGTCCGGCCGCGACCAGCTCGCAGGCGCGGACGACCGACGAGTCGCGCTTGGCGCGCACCGCCTGGGCGGGGTGCTCGTCCATCTCGACGACCTCGGAGGCGTCGACGATCTCGGGGCGCGACCCCGGGTCCGCGGCGAACGCCCCGGCGCGGGCGCGCTCCTGGAGCAGCGGCTCGAGCCGGTCGCGGCGGCCCACCAGGAGCACGCGCACCCCCCGGTCACCGACCGCGGCGGCGGCGCCGTCGACCACCGCCTCGGGGGCGTGGTCGCCTCCCATGGCGTCGACGGCGACGGTGACGACCCTCGCTGCGCTCACCGCGTCAGATGTCGAGGTTGCGCACGCTCTTGGCGTGCGTCTGGATGAAGCGCTTGCGCGGGGCGACGTCCGAGCCCATCAGCCGGTCGAAGATGTCGTCGGCACGCAGGGTGTCGTCGACGTCGACGCGGAGCAGCACCCGGGTCTCCGGGTCCATGGTGGTCTCCCAGAGCTGCTCGGCGTTCATCTCGCCCAGACCCTTGTAGCGCTGGACCTCGACCCTGCCGCCGATCTCCTTGAGCTTGGCGTCGCGCTCGGTGTCGCTGTAGGCGTACTCGACATTCTTGCCCTTGCGCAGCGCGTAGAGCGGCGGCTGGGCGAGGAAGACGTTGCCCGCCTTGATCAGCGGCTGGAGGTGGCGCCAGAAGAAGGTGAGCAGCAGGGTGCGGATGTGCGAGCCGTCGACGTCGGCGTCGACCATGAGCACGATGCGGTGGTAGCGCAGCCGCTCGGTGTTCATGTTCTCGCCGAAGCCGACCCCCAGCGCGGTGATCAGGTTCTTGATCTCCTCGTTGGCGAGGATCTTGTCGGCGCGCGCCTTCTCGACGTTGAGGATCTTGCCGCGCAGCGGGAGGATCGCCTGGAA
>DATARS010000010.1:0-15737 GCA_036269455.1 Candidatus Dormiibacterota bacterium
GCCGTGGTCGCCGACGAGGTCCGCCGCCTGGCGGAGCGCTCCAAGGCGTCGGCGGGGGAGATCGGCCGGATCATCGAGGGCGCGCAGTCGGAGACCAACGCCACGGTGATGGCGATGGAGAAGGGGGCCAAGCAGATGGCCACCGGGCTGGCGCTGATGGAGGAGGTGGCGGTGAGCTGCGCCCGGGTGCGGCTGACCAGCCAGCAGCAGCGCACCGCGACCGAGCAGGTGATGCAGGCGATGGAGCAGATCACCGCGGCGAGCACCCAGGTGTCGACCACCGCCCAGCAGATCGCCGCCGCGGCGACCTCGCAGGCGGGGCTCGCCGCCGACCTCGACGAGTCCTTCACCGGGCGGAGGCGCGGCTGAGGTGACCCTGTCCCGGGACCCGAGCCCGCCGCCGGACCCCGAGGCCGAGGTCCCCTTCGGCCACGACCAGGAGTTCCGGGGCCTCTTCGCCGAGGAGGCGAGGACCCGCCTCGATACCCTGGCGGGCTCGCTCCTGCGTCTCGAGGAGCAGGGCGGCGGCCCCGAGTTCGTCGCCATCCTGCTCCGCGAGCTGCACACGCTGAAGGGCGGCTCGGGGATGGTCGGGCTGCCCCACGTCAGCCGGATCGCCCACGCCTTCGAGGACCTGCTCGAGCCCTACCGCGACGGCGCCCGGTCTCCCTCGCCGGCGGTGGTCGACACCGCGCTGCGGGCGGTCGACGGACTGCGACGCATCATCGAGTCGGTCGCCCGGGCCGAGGACCACGCGGTCGTGGCCCGGCTGATCGAGGACGACCTGCTCACCGCCGGCCTGCGCGACGCGACCACGGCCCCCGATGAGGTGGTGGTCGTCGCCGCCGTCCCCGAGGAGGCGGCATCGCTCCCCGACCTGACGCCGCCCGCACCCCGCTCGGAGGCGCAGACCATCACCGTGCCGGTGGCGCGGCTCGACGAGCTGGTGCGCCTCGTGGGCGAGTCGGCGTCGGCGCTCATGCGCACCGGCCGGGTGCTGGGCGGCGCGATCGGGCGCGACCCCTCGGGCGTCACCGAGTTCCGGGACCTCTCGCGGACGCTCGCCGACCTGCAGGCGCTCACCATCCGGACCCGGATGGTCCCGGTGTCGACCATCGGCCATCCCCTGCGCCGCGCGGTGCGCGACCTCGCCCGCGCGCTCGGCAAGGAGGTGCGCTGGGAGATGGTCGGCGGCGACACCGAGCTCGACCGCCGGGTGCTCGACCACCTCGCCGACCCGCTGCTCCATCTGGTCCGCAACGCCGTCGACCACGGGCTCGAGAGTCCGCAGGAGCGCATCGCCGCGGGCAAGCCGCGCCAGGGCGTGGTCCGGCTCCACGCCATGCAGCTCGGTCCCGAGGTGATCATCGCGGTGAGCGACGACGGCCGCGGCATCGACGTCGCCCGGGTCCACGAGGCGGCGCAGCCCCACGCCCCCGAGGTCGCCGAGCAGAGCGACGACGAGGCGCTCTACTCGATCTTCCGCGCCGGGCTGTCGACCGCGCGCCAGCTCACCGAGGTCTCCGGCCGCGGGGTGGGACTCGACGTGGTGCGCGACAGCCTCCACAGCGTGCGCGGGCGCATCGAGGTGCGCAACCGCCCGGGCGCCGGCTGCGAGTTCCTCATCGCGGTCCCGATCACCCTCGCCGTCCTCCCCTGCCTGGTGGTCCGCTGCGGCGACAGCCGCTTCGCGATCCCGCGCCACGCCGTGGTCACCGCGGTGGCGCTCGACCCCGGGTCGGCCCTGCACGCCGGCGGTCCCATGGTCCGCGTCGGCGACCAGGCGGTGCCGCTCAGCGGGCTCCCCGAGACCCTCGGCGCCGGGGCGTGCGCCGGTGGCGGCGTCGCCGTGGTCGTCGCCGGGCTCACCCGCAGCCACGCCTTCCGGGTCGACGCACTCGACGGCCAGCAGGACGTGGTGATCAATGGGCTCGGCGACCTGCTCCCCCGGCTCGACGCCGTCGCCGGCGCGGGGATCGACGCCGACGGCTCGGTGCTCCTCGTCCTCGACCCCGCGGGGCTGCTGGAGCGCGCCCGGGTGACCCGCACCCCGGCCGCGCCCACGAGCGCACCCGCGGGGCCGGCGGCCGCGCCCCGACCCCGGGCGCAGAGCGTGCTGGTCGTCGACGACGCCCTCGCCGTCCGCGAGTTGCAGCGCGCCATCCTCGAGCGCGCCGGCTACGAGGTGCGCACCGCCAACGACGGCGTCGAGGCGCTGGCGCTCCTCGCCGAGCGGCCGAGCGACCTCGTCGTCACCGACCTGGAGATGCCCCGGCTCGGCGGCTTCGAGCTCACCGAGGCGATCCGGGCGCAGCCGGGGGTGCGCAACGCCGCCGTCCTCATCCTCACCTCGCGCGGCGGCGAGGACGACCGCCGGCGCGGCCTCGAGGCCGGGGCCGACGGCTACATCGTCAAGAGCTCCTTCGACCAGGCCGCCCTCCTCGACGCCGTCGGGCGGCTCCTCGGCCGGCCACGATGACCCGCCGCCGCATCTCGGTGCTCGTCGTCGGCGACGACCTCGCCTCGAACCGGGCGCTGCGCCAGGTCCTCGAGGCGGAGGGGGACATCGCCGTCGTCGCCGAGAGCCCGGTCGAGCGCGGGCCGCGCGCGGCGCACGCCCACGGGCCCGACCTGATCGCGCTCCAGATGCCCGGCGCGCGGCGCGAGGCCGAGCCCTGCCTCGACGCGATCCGCCAGGTGATGGGCCACCTCCCCACCCCGATCCTGCTGATCACCCCCGCCGGGGGCGCGAGCGAGTCCTGCGCCGCCGCGGTCGCCGCCGGTGCACTGGAGGCGATGGCCTGGCCGGAGAGCTGGGAGGGCGGGCCGGGGACGCGGGTGCGCCGGCTGGCCCGCACGCTGAGCAGCGTGGTGGTGCTGCGCCACCCCGGCGGGCGCACCGCCGTGGCCTCGGCGCGCGCCGGCACCCCGGTGGTGGGCATCGCCGCCTCCACCGGCGGGCCGCAGGCGCTCGCCCGGGTGCTCGGCGACCTCGGCGGGCTCGAGGCCGCGGTGCTCGTCGTCCAGCACATCCATGAGGACTTCGTCGAGGGCCTGGTCACCCTGATGCGCCGCGCCTCGGCGCTTCCGGTCGAGCTCGCCGACGCGACCCGGCCGCTGCGCGAGGGCGTCGTGCACGTCGCCCCGGCCAACCGCCACCTCCGTCTCGGGCCCCACCGCCGGGCGGCGTTCACCCTCGAGCCGGAGTCGCTCCACCGCCCCTCCGCCGACGTGCTCTTCCACTCGCTCGCCGAGCACGCAGGGGGGCTCGGCGTCGGCGTGGTGCTCACCGGGATGGGCGACGACGGCGCCGCCGGGCTGCTCGCGCTCCGCCGCGCCGGCGGGGTGACGATCGGGCAGGACGAGGCCTCCTGCGCCGTGTACGGGATGCCCCGCGCCGCCCAGCTCGCCGGAGCGCTCACCCACGTCACCCCGCTCGACGCCGTCGGTGCGGCGGTGCGGCGGGCGGTCGCCGCGGTGCGCCGGTGATCGCGGCCGCCCGCGTCCGGGCCGAGGTGGCGCTGGCCCATGTCCTCGGGCTGCGCGTCGAGGGATCGATGCGCGCGCGGCTCGAGCGCTGCCTGCGCGAGGCCGCCGCCGCGGCACAGCTCGGTGTCGAGGAGTTCAGCGTGCGGCTCGACGATCCCACCCTGCTCCAGGTCCTCGTCGACCGGGTGACCGTCCAGGAGAGCTGGTTCTTCCGCGAGCCCGCCCACTTCGACGGGCTCGCCGGCCAGGTGCTCCCCGCGCTCGCCGGCCGGTCGGTCACGGTGTGGTGCGCCGGCTGCGCCAACGGGCAGGAGGTCTACAGCGTCGCCATGGTGCTCGCCGAGTCCGGCCTCGCCGGCTGGCGCGTCCTCGCCACCGACGTCTCCGGTGCCGCCCTGGCGCGGACCCGCGCGGGGCGCTACACGGAGAGCGAGCTGCGCGGCCTCGACGGCGAGCGCCGCCGCCGCTGGCTGCGCCGCGCCGGCGACGGCTGGGAGGTGCTCCCCGAGCTGCGCGAGCGCGTCGACGTCGAGCGCAACAACCTCGTCCTCGACCAGCCGCCGGTCGAGCCGGGGGAGTGCGACGTGGTCTTCTGCCGCAACGTGCTCATCTACCTCCGCCCCGAGGAGGCGGCGGCGGTGCTGCGGCGGATGGCCCGGGTGCTCGCCCTCGGGCGCCACCTCTTCCTCGCCTCGGCGGACTTCCCCGGCCGGCCGGCCGACGGGCTCGAGGTGGTGCGTCTCGGCGAGGCCTTCGCCTACCGGCGCGGCGATCCCGTCGCCGTGCCCTCCCGCCCCGCGCCGGCGGCGACCGTCGTGCGCCGGCCCGCCCCGGCGCCGCGCCGCAGCCCCGCGGTCCGGGCCGCCACCGCCGCGGTGGCGACCGCCCCGGCGCCGGACATCGCCGCCCTCCTCGACGCCGGCGAGCGCGCCTACGCGGCGGCGGATCTCGACACCGCGATCCGCGCCTTCCGGCAGGCCACGTGCCTCGAGCCCGATCACCCGATGGCGCACACCTGTCTCGCCCTCGCCCTCGAGGCGGCGGGCGAGGGGGTCGCGGCCGCGCGGGCCTTCTCCGCGGCGCGCTCGGCGCTCGCACGGTCCGGTGGCGGCGGCGTCGAGTTGGGCCTCGACGGCTTCCACCACGAGGAGCTCGCCTCCTTCCTCGCCACACGACTGGGGACACGGCCATGACGACGGTGGTGCGCTTCCGGATCGCGGGCGGCGAGTACGCCGTGCCCGTCGAGCAGGCTCGCGAGGTGCGGCCCGCCGCCGAGCTGGTTCCCCTGGCCACCTCTCGCGAGGGCGTCGCCGGCCTGCTCCCCTGGAGCGGGGGCGCGCTGAGCGTCGCCAGCGTCCTCGGTGCGGGGGGCCTCCACGTCCTGGTCCTCGACTCCGCGGCCGGACCCTTCGGCCTGCTCGCCGACGAGGTGACCGGCGTCGCCTCGCTCGATCGCGACGGCGGCGGCGGAGCGCCCTCCGGGCAGGAGCTCGCCCTGGTGTCGGGGACGGTGCGGACCCCCGACGGCCACCTCGTCCAGCTCGTCGACGTCGCCGCCCTCGGCGGGTGGTTGCGCCGGTGAGCGCCACCATCCTCATCGCCGACGACTCCCGGGTCGTCCGCGCCATGCTCCGCCACCACCTCGAGCTGCGCGGGTTCCGCGTCGCCGAGGCGGTCGACGGCGGCGAGGCGGTGCGGCTCAGCCGGGTGGTCTGGCCCGACGTGATCCTGCTCGACATCATGATGCCCGTCCTCGACGGGTACGGCACCCTCCAGGCGCTGCGCGCCGACCCGGAGATGCGCGACGTGCCGGTGGTCTTCCTCACCGCGCGGGCGAGCACCGAGGACGTGGTCGAGGGACTGCGGCTGGGGGCGCACGACTATCTCGGCAAGCCCTTCGTGCCGAGCGAGCTGATCGCCAGGGTCAACGCCGCGCTGCGGGTCAAGCAGCTCCAGGACGAGCTGCGGCAGCGCAACCGCGAGCTCGAGCGGGTCACCCGGACCGACGCGCTGACCGGGCTCTTCAACCGCCGCCACCTCGAGGAGCGGCTCGCCGAGATGGTGAGCCTCGCGCGCCGGTCCGGGCATCCGGTCGGTGTCCTGATGCTCGACCTCGACCGGTTCAAGGCGATCAACGACACCGCCGGCCACGCCGTCGGCGACACCGTGCTCCGAGCCGTCGCCGAGCGGCTTCGCGCCGAGGTGCGCCGCGAGGACGTCGCCGGCCGCTGGGGCGGCGAGGAGTTCGTCGTCCTCTTCGATCCCACCCGGGTGGACCACGCCGAGGTGGTCGCCGAGCGCATCTGCCGCCGCGTCGGCGACGAGCCCATCACCCTGGAGACGGGCAGGACGGTCGACGTCACCGTGAGCATCGGCTGCGCGGTCGGCATGGAGCACGGCGAGGAGCTGCTCCACCGCGCCGACGCCGCCCTCTACCAGGCCAAGGCGCTGGGCCGCGACCGCGTGGTCATCGCGTCCGCCGACCGTCCGCTCGGGGTCTGACCACGACCGCCTCCGGTTCTGGTCGCGGACGGCGCTAACTCGCGGTCGCGGTCGCGCTGGTCTCGCGGATGACCGTCACCTTGATCATCCCCGGGTAGGTCATCTCCGCCTCGATCTCCCGGGCGATCTCCGCGCAGAGGCCGGGGACCTGGTCGTCGGGCACCGAGTCCGGACGCACCGCGACGCGCACCTCGCGGCCCGCCTGCATGGGGAAGGCGCGCTCGACGCCGCTGTGGCGGGTGGCGATCTGCTGCAGCTGCTCGAGGCGCTGCAGGTAGGTGGTGAGGGTGTCGCGCCGGGCTCCGGGGCGCGAGGCGGAGATGGCGTCGGCGCAGATGGTCAGCATCGCCAGGTCGGTGGAGGGCTCCTCGTCGAAGTGGTGCGCCTTGACCGCGTGCACGATGCCGGCGTCGATGCCCATCAGCGCGAGCAGCTCGCCGCCGATGATCGCGTGCGAGCCCTCGACGTCGTGGTCGACCGCCTTGCCGATGTCGTGGAGCAGCCCGGCGGAGCGCGCCTCGGTGGGGTCGAGGCGGAGCTCGGCGGCGAGCATGGAGCAGAGGTAGCCGGTCTCCTGGCAGTGGAGCAGAGCGTTCTGGCCGTAGGAGAAGCGGTAGTGGAGGGTGCCGAGCAGCTCGGCCAGCTCGGGACGGCCCTCCATGCGCATCTCCCAGAGGGCGCGCTCGCCGAGGACGGTGATCTCGCGGTGCAGGTCGCGGCGGGTGCGCAGCAGCATCGGGGCGACGTCCTCGGCGCGCAGGTGCCGGTCGAGCGCCTCGATCGACGCCTGCCGCGCCACCTCGCGGCCGACCGGGTCGAGGCCGCGCAGGGACGCCTGGTTGCGCTCGGGATCGATGCCCAGGTCGGTCGCGGTGCCCTCGGCGACCGCGCTCAGCGCGCCGATCAGCCGCTCGCGCTCGGCGTCGTCGAGACCCTCGAGGGCGAGCGGGGTGGCGCGGGGGGCGCCGTCGGTGTGGCTGACGTCCATCCTCTGGATGGCGTCGGCGAGCTGCATCCGGGCGGTGGGGACGAGGTCGCCGACCAGGCCGTTGACCGCCCGGCCGACGCGGCCGCCGTGGTCGCCGGCGAGGTCGCCCTCGAGCGCGGCGAGCACCGTCGCCTCCGCCCGCGGACGGTCCAGGGCGGCGACCTGCTCGAGGCGCAGCCCGATCTCGTCGCGGGATCGGGTGACCTCGGCCTGCTCGGCGTCGAGCTCCGCCCGCTCCTGGTCGAGCGCCTCGCGCCGCTCCTCGGCGACCCGGCGCCGCTCCTGGAGCGCGCGGCTGCGCTCCTCGAGGCTGCTCTCCCGCTCCTCGAGCGTGACCTGGCGCTCGGCGAGCTCGTCCATCACCGCGCTGCGTTCCGCGATCGCCTCGGTGCGCGCCTGGGCGACCACCGCGGCCGCCTGGGAGCGCGCCTCGACCAGCGCGATTCGCGCCGCCGCCGCTCCGCTCGGCGCCTCCGGCGGCCTGCTCGCCCTCAGCCCCCGGGCGGCGATCGCCGCGGCGGCGATGAGCAGCGCCACGCTGATGACAAGAAGTGCGAGCTCCATGACCAAACCTCTGGGCGCTGACGCGCCCAATAGTAGGGGGAGTCCCCCAGGCCATCATCTCGTTCGTCGATGACCGCCTTCCCCCTGGTTCGCGGCGACTCTACTTGTCTTCGACCGCTGCGGAGCGGTCAGGCGCTGAGCGGCGGGTCGAAGGGCTCGGCCGCCGAGGGGGTGAGGTGCTCGGCGAAGAGCGCGGCCGGAGGGGGCAGGACGCGGCGGCGGTCCCAGCAGAGCGCCATGGTCCGGGCGATCGGCGGCTGGCGCAGCGGGATCACCGCGACCCGGGTCGAGGGCACCGGCAGCGGCATCGGCAGCAGGGTGATGCCCAGCCCGGCCTCGACCAGCCCCTGGACGATGGTGAAGTCGTCGCCCTCATAGGCCACCGTCTCGGTGAGCCCCTCGCGCAGGAAGGCCTCGTCGACCACCTTGCGGAGGCCGCTGCGGGAGCGGGGGAGGATGAGCGCCTCGCCGGCGAGGTCGCGCAGGGTGCAGGAGCTGCGCCCGACCAGGTGATGCCCCGCGGGGACCACCACCGCGACGCGCTCGCGGAAGAGGGAGACGATCTCGAGGTCGCGCTGGCCCACCGGCGGCGGTCCCAGGATGCCGAGGTCGAAGTCGCCGTTGAGCACGCCGCTCACCACCTCGGCGGACGTCCCCTCACGGAGGGTGAAGCGCACCGCGGGATGGCGGTCGAGGAAGCGGGCGAGCCGCTCCGGCAGCCAGCGGGCGCCGACGGTGTGGAGGAAGCCGATGCGCACCTCGCCGCTCTCCGCCGAGACCGCGCCCTCGGCGTCGGCGATCGCCTCGCGGAGGTCGTGGAGGATCCGTTCCGCCCGGGGAACGAACCGGTTCCCCGCGGGGGTCAGCCGGATGCTCCGGCGTACCCTTTCGAAGAGAGCGACTCCAACCTCCTCCTCGAGACGGGCGATCTTCCGCGAGACGGTTGACTGCTCCGCTCCGAGGGCCTCGGCGGCGTGCCCCAGGTGTCCGTGCTGGGCGACCGCGAGGAAGGTCCGGAGTCCGTCGACATTGATGCGATCCATGCATCAATTCGAACCGAATTGTGATGTTGAAGTCAACTGTTCATGTGGGTACCCTCTGTCGAGGCCTCTCGCGGAGATCAACTGGTGACTTCGACGTGGAGGTCTCGCGGAGAATTAGATGCTGATCGAGAACGCGACCGCGGAGCTGCATCGCGCGCGGCTCCTGCACCAGCGCGACCTCGCCGACCGCACCCGCCTCCGGCGGCTGGTCGACCGGGTCGACGAGGTGATCGAGGCGTGCGAGGAGACCCATCTGCAGGGCATCAAGGAGGCTCCTCGGGACCTCGCCCAGCAGTCCGGGGAGCTCCTCGGCGTCGCCGCCGGCATCGTCGAGGGTGCCGGTGATCCCAACGCGCTCCGCGTCGTCAGCGACGCGATGGCGCGCCGGCAGGTGAAGGTCACCGAGATCATGGACGTCCTCTGGACGGTCCAGGAGGTGGTCTTCGACCTCATGCTCCCGTGGCGCACCGAGCTGCCCGAGGACGTCGAGGTCACCCCTGGCTCCGGGATCTGGCGGTACGACAGCGCCGCCTGACCCAGGCCGTGGCGGCGGGCCGTGCCCGCCGCCGCCAAACCGGGGTACACTCGCGAGCGCCTGCGTGGGATTCATCGTCTCCAGTTCGTCCCCCGGCTGGCGAAAGGAGGTGAGTTCCCGAACGTGTCGGAGGTCAAGGTCCGCGAGGGCGAGACCTTCGAGAGCGCGCTGCGACGCTTCAACAAGAAGATCAAGCAGAACGGCATTCTCTCGGAGGTGCGTCGCCGTGAGCACTACGAGAAGCCGTCGGTGCGGCGCAAGCGCAAGCTGGTCGCCGCGAAGAAGCGTCGTCTCAAGGCCGGGTGAGCCCGGTCCCGGCGCGGAGCGCCCCGGCGAGCCCGGGGCGCGGGCCGTGCACATGCGCGTGACCGTGGTCGGCGCCGAGGGGCTGGGCGAGGCGGAACGGGCGGCGGCCCGCGCCGCCTCGCTCGCCCCCCTGCTGCGCCGCTGCGGAGAGAGTCTCGAGGTGTCGTCGCGCGCCTCGCTCAGCGTCCGTCTGACCGACGACGCCGAGCTGGCGGAGCTCAACGCCCGGTTCCGCGGGGTCGACGGTCCCACCGACGTCCTGGCCTTCCCCACCGGGGAACCGGGCCACGTCGGCGACCTCGCCATCTCGGTGGAGCGCGCCCTCGGCCAGGCGGAGGATGGCGTCGCAGAGCTGCGCCTGCTCGCCGTCCACGGCCTGCTCCACTGCCTCGGCCACGATCACGGGGATGCCGAGGGCGCCGCTGCGATGACCGCCGAGACCCGCCGCCTGCTCCCGGACCAGCAGGTGCCGGACCTCGACCCGGGCGAGGGCGCGTGAGCACGCTGGTCATCGGGCTGGGCAACCCCGGGGGCGAGTACGCGTCCAGCCGGCACAACGTCGGCTGGCGGACCCTCGCCGAGCTGGAGCGGCGCGGCCGCTTCGGCAGGGAGCGCAAGGAGGGGCCGGCGAAGATCCGCGACGGCGCGGTCGACGGCCTCGAGCTCGTCCTCGCCCGGCCGACCACGTACATGAACCTCAGCGGCCGCGCCGGCCGCCACCTCACCTCGAAGCTCGGCATCCCACCCGAGGACGTCATCGTCGTCCACGACGACATGGACCTTCCCCTGGGGCGGCTGCGGCTGCGCCGCGGCGGCAGCGCCGGAGGGCAGCGGGGGGTCCGCCACCTCATCGACTCCTGGCAGACCCAGGACTTCATGCGGGTGCGCGTCGGCATCAGCCGCCCGCCCCCGGGGATCGACCCCGTCGACTGGGTGTTGATGAGCTTCGACGGCGACGAGCGCGAGCGCCTTCCGGGAATCATCGACCGGGCGGCCGACGCGGTCGTCGCCATCGTCCGCGAGGGCCTCGAGCCCGCCATGAACCTCTACAACCGTGCCCCCGATGACTGACACCGCCACCCTCCGCTCGCGGCTCGACGCCGTCCCCGAGCTGCGCGCCCTCGCCCGCTCGCCCCGCGGCACCCTCGCCGGGGTGCCCTCCGGCGCCACCGGCCTGCTCGCCTGGTGGCTGCGCGAGACCACCGGGCGCAGCGTGCTCGTGCTCTCGCCTGAGGCGGAGACGCTCTGGTCGGACACCTCGGTCTGGGCGGGCGACGCCGCGCTGGCGCTCTTCCCCGCCGCCGACACCCTGCCCTTCGACCGGGTCGCCCCCGGCGAGGAGGTCACCCGCCACCGCCTCGCCACCCTCGCCACCCTCGCCGGCGAGGTCCCGGCGATCGTCATCGCGGCTCCCGGCGGGCTGGTGCGCCCGACCCTTCCCCCCGAGCGGGTGCGCCGCGGCCTGGCCCTGCGCCGGGGCGAGCGCATCCCCATGGAGGCCGTGGTCGAGCGGTTGGTCAGCCTCGGCTACCGGCGCGAGCCGGCGGTCTCGGTCCCCGGCGAGTTCTCGGTGCGCGGCGGCATCGTCGACGCCTTCGGCCCCGACCGCAACCGGCCCTGGCGTGCGGAGTGGTTCGGCGACGAGGTCGAGGGGCTGCGCGCCTTCGACGTCGGCACCCAGACCTCGGTGGCCCAGCTCGATGCGGTGACCGTCCCTCCCGCCCGCGAGCTCGACCTCTCCCCGGAGTCCGTCGCGCGGGCACTCGCGGCGGTGGGCGCTCTCGACCTCGACCGCACCCGGCCGGAGATCCGCGACGACTGGGTCCGCGACCTCGACCGCCTCGGCGCCGGCGCCTACGGCGAGGGCATCGATCTCTTCACCCCCTACCTGCAGCAGGATCCGCCGGTCACCCTCCTCGACCACCTCGACGGCCCGATCACCCTGGTCGCCGGCGGCCGCGAGCGCTGGCGCCGGGCGGTGTCGCGCTACCTCACCGAGGCGGAGGGGCTGCGCGCCCAGGAGGAGCAGCGCGGCGAGCTGCCCGGCGGCGCCCGCAGCGGGCTGCTCGACGAGGACGCCGCCGACGCGCTGCTCGACCGCCTCGGAGTGGTCGAGCTGGTGCGCGAGGCCGCGGAGGACGGCGCCGCCGACCTCGGGTGGACGGGCGCCGACAGCTTCGTCGGCCGCTTCGACGCCCTCGCCGTCGAGCTGCGCCGCCGCCAGGAGGCCGGCCGCTGCCAGCTGGTGCTCTCGCGGCAGGAGCACCGCGTCGCCGAGCTCGCCGCCGAGCAGGGGCTCGACCCCGTCGCCGCCGAGGAGGAGCCGGCGGCGATCGCGCTGCTCGACGGCAGCCTGGTCAGCACCCACGGCGACCTCTCCCAGGGCTTCTCCACCGGCGCCGCCGGCCTCGACGTGCTCACCGACGCCGAGCTCTTCGGCACGCTGAAGCGGCGGGGCTCGCGGCTCGCCCGGGGGCAGCGCCGGGTCGAGTCGACCTCCGCCCGCGGCGCCCGCCGCGCCTCCTCCGGGAGCGCCGCCCGCGAGGCCTTCGTCATCCCCTTCCAGCCCGGCGACCTGGTGGTGCACCAGGACCACGGCATCGGCCGCTTCGTCGAGATGCGCAGGGTCGAGGACGACGGCGGCGAGCACGAGTACATGACCGTCGAGTACGCCGAGGGGGACAAGCTCTACGTCCCCGTCGCCCACCTCGACCGGGTCGACCGCTACGTCGGCGGCGCCGAGGGCCGGCCGCAGCTCTCCCGCCTCGGCGGCGGCGAGTGGGAGCGGACCAAGCGCCGGGTCAAGGAGCGCACCGAGGAGGTGGCCCGCGAGCTGCTCGCCCTCTACTCCCGGCGCGAGTCGACCCAGGCCAATCCGCTGCCGCCCGACGGCGCCTGGCAGCAGGAGCTCGAGGCGGCCTTCCCCTACCAGGAGACCCCCGACCAGGAGATGGTCCTGGAGGAGATCAAGCGGGACATGGAGTCCTCGCGGCCGATGGACCGCGTGGTCTGCGGCGACGTCGGCTTCGGCAAGACCGAGCTGGCGATGCGCGCCGCCTTCAAGGCCGCCGCCGACGGCCGCCAGGTGGCGATGCTCGTGCCCACCACCGTGCTCGCCCAGCAGCACTACAGCACCTTCTCGTCGCGGCTGGCGCCGTTCCCGATCACCGTCCGCCAGCTGTCCCGCTTCTGCACTCCCGAGGAGGTGACCGACACCCTGGCGGGACTCCACTCCGGCGGTGTCGACATTGTCATCGGCACCCACCGGCTGATCTCCAGGGACGTGCAGTTCCGCAACCTGGGGCTGGTGATCATCGACGAGGAGCAGCGCTTCGGCGTCCTCCAGAAGGAGCGCTTCAAGCAGCTGCGCGTCGCCGTCGACGTGCTCTCGCTCTCGGCGACGCCGATCCCGCGCACCCTGCACATGTCGCTGGCGGGGATCCGCGACCTCTCGGTGATCCAGACCCCGCCCGAGGAGCGGCAGCCGATCAAGACCTTCGTGACCGCACACGAGGAGGGGCTGATCCGCGAGGTGATCACCCGCGAGCTGGCCAGCGGCGGGCAGGTCTACTACGTCCACAACCGGGTGCGCGGCATCGAGCGCGTCGCCGAGCAGCTGCGCGAGCTGCTCCCCGAGGTGCGCATCGCGGTGGGCCACGGCCAGATGCCGGAGCGCTCGCTCGCCGAGGTGATGCAGCAGTTCATGGACGGCGAGGTCGACGTGCTCCTCTGCACCACGATCATCGAGTCCGGCCTCGACATCCCCAACGCCAACACCATCCTCATCGACGACGCGCAGCGGCTCGGGCTCGCCCAGCTGTACCAGCTCCGCGGCCGGGTGGGACGCGCCGGGCAGCGCGCCTACGCCTACGTCATCTACCCGCCGTCGAAGTCGCTCACCGAGCGCGCCGACAAGCGGCTCGAGGTGATCGGTGACCTCCAGGACCTCGGCGCGGGCTTCCGCCTCGCACTCCGCGACCTCGAGATCCGCGGCGCCGGCAACCTCCTCGGCGAGGAGCAGCACGGCGAGATCGCGGCCGTCGGGCTGGAGCTCTACAACCACCTGCTTCGCGACGCCGTCACCCGGATGCAGGGCAGGCAGATCGTGGAGTCGCCGGCCCAGGTCACGGTCTCGCTGCCGCTCGCCGCCCACCTGCCGCCGAGCTACGTCAGCGACGAGCGGCTGCGGCTGCGCTGCTACCAGGACCTCGCCGCCGCCGCCACCGAGCAGGAGCTCGAGATCCGGGGCCGCGGCCTCGCCGACCGCTTCGGCCCGCCCCCGGCGCCCGCCGAGGCCCTGCTCCTCACCCTGCGGGTCCGCCTGCTCGCCGCCGCCGCGGGCGCGCTCGGGGTCGAGCGCGACGGCGAGGCGGTGGTGGTCCGCCTCCCCGTCGGGCACGGCCTCGACCTCCCCGCCGTCGCCGCCCAGTTCCGCGGCGTCACCTCCTCGCCCACCCGCCTGCGGGTGCCGACGGGGCGCCGTCCCGGAGAGCCGCAATGGGAGGATGTGCTGGTCCGGGCCCTGCGCGAGCTCGGCCGGCTGGAGCGCATCCGCCAGCGGGCGGCTTCCTGACCCGCGGCGCATTCATGGGAGAGCACCTTGAGGGATGAGGCGGCGGCGTCGGTGCGGGCGCTCGGCGAGGTGGTGGAGCGGCTGCGCGCTCCCGGGGGCTGTCCCTGGGATCGCGAGCAGACCCACCGCACCCTGCGCCCCTACCTGCTCGAGGAGACCTACGAGGCGCTGGAGGCGATCGAGGCCGGCAAGCCGGGACAGCTCCGCGAGGAGCTCGGCGACCTCCTCCTCCAGGTGTTCATGCACTGCGCCATCGCCCAGGAGGCCGAGGACGGCTTCGACGTCGGCGACGTCGCCGAGGTGACCCGCCGGAAGATGGTCCACCGCCATCCCCACGTCTTCGGCGGCACCGAGGTGAGCGGCGCCGCCGAGGTGGTGGTGAACTGGGAGAGGCTCAAGGCCGCGGAGAAGGGCGAGCGCCTCTCGGTCCTCGAGGGGGTGCCGATCACCCTGCCCGCGCTCGCCTACGCGCTCGGGGTGCAGAAGCGGCCCGCCCGGCTCGGCTTCGACGAGACCCCGGCGGTCACCGACGCCCTCGGCGTGCTCCGCGAGGCCGTCGCCGGACTGATCGCCGAGACCGCCGCGGCCGCCGGCGCGCCGCCCGCCGAGCAGGGCGCCGACTGGAACCTCGACGCCGCCGCCCCGCCGCCGCCGCCCGCGCCCCCGGGAGGCCACGCGCCGCCACCGCCGCCCGCCCCGCCGGCCCTCGAGGCCGCCGTCGGCGAGCTGCTCTGGGCCGCGGTGGCGGTGGCCCGCCGCCTGCGCGTCAATCCCGAGGACGCGCTCCGCCAGCGCGCCGACCGGTTCGCGGACCGCTTCCGCGGACTCGAGGCGCGGGCCCGCGGCGAGGGCCGCGCGCTGTACGGACTCGAGTCGGAGGAGTGGGAGCGCCGCTGGCGGGACTCGCAGGGGTAGCGCACCCCGGGCATTTGCTCGATTGCCGCCCGGTAATGCAACAGCACCGCTATACTCGGCGCGTCACGGCCGTTGTCGCCCACGTCCCAGAGGGCCGTCGCAATCCTCCCGCGTTCCCGTCGCACCCTCACCCGGCGCCGCCTGCTCGCCGTCGGTGTCGCCGTTGCCGGAGCCTGGGTGAGCTACGCCGTCTATGCCGCGACCACCGCCGGCCACGCCCTTGACGGGCGGGTGCGTGCCCTCCAGCAGCAGAACGCCGCGCTGCGCCAGCAGGTCGACACGCGCCGGCGCGAGCTCGCCGCCGCGAGCTCGAGCGGCTGGCTGGAGGAGGAGGCCCGCCGCCTCGGCTACATCCGCCCCGGCGACCGCATCTACGTGCTCACCACCCCCGGCGCGAAGCTCCCCGCCGACGGCGGCGTCGACCCCGGCCCGCTTCCCGGCGCCCCCACCGCCGCCCCGAGGTCGGCCGCCGCACCCCCCGCGGCGAGCGCCCCGGCCGCACCGCCCCCCGCCGCGTCGACCCCCGCGGCCGCCGCGCCCACGCCGCTGCAGTTCACCGTCCCGCGCCGGTAGGTCGCACCACGCGTCGCGCGAGCCGCGTGCGGTATCCTCGCCGGGCGGCGTGGAGCAGTGGCAGCTCGTCGGGCTCATAACCCGAAGGTCGTTGGTTCGAATCCAACCGCCGCAACCATGCTCCCTGGCGGTATAGCTCAGTTGGCAGAGCAGGCGGCTCATACCCGCTATGTCCCTGGTTCGACTCCAGGTACCGCCTCGCGGTTGAGGGTGGAGGAGAGGGTCCCCGCCGTCGCGCGGGTGCGCCGT
>DATARS010000011.1:0-1625 GCA_036269455.1 Candidatus Dormiibacterota bacterium
GGTTGGACGATGGCGGCGGCCGCCTCGGCGTTCTCCTCGGTGTCCCACAGGACGTAGATCCCGCCCTCCCCGTCGGTCTCGTCGCCGAAGATCGTCACCGCCTGGCAGCCGGGCTGCCCGGTGATCAGGGGGCCGAGTTCCTCGGCCAGCGCTGTGGCCTTCGCCCCCGCATCCGCCCCGAACTGAAACCTGACCAGCCGTACGTACACCCCTGCTCCTCCCAACGTGTAGAGCGGTAGCCTGCTTACAGCGGTTTTCTACAGCTCCGCGAGCACACTCAGCGGTAGCCCCACACATCTTGAGGCCCCTCGACGGAGCAGGCAACCGCTGCTACTCAACTCGACGAGGAGCGGTGGAGCGGGAGACGAGACTCGAACTCGCGGCATCCAGCTTGGAAGGCTAGCGCTCTACCAACTGAGCTACTCCCGCAACCGCGGTCAGGATACCGTCCGCGGAGTCCCGGAGTGGTTCCGCTCCGTCTCGTCGACCCAGACCGCGCCGCCGTCGCCGTGCTCCTTCTTCCAGATGGGCACGTCGGCCTTGAGCGTGTCGATCGCGTAGCGGCACGCCTCGAACGCCTCGGCGCGGTGTGGGGCGGAGGCGCTCACCACCACGCTGGCCTCGCCGATCGCCAGGCTGCCGGTGCGGTGCCAGAGGACCACCGCGGTGGCGCCGGTGCGGCGCAGCGCCTCCTCGCCAACGCGGCGCATCTGGGGCTCGGCCATCTCGGGGTAGGCCTCGTACTCGAGGTGGTCGACGGCGCGGCCCTCGGCGTGGTTGCGCACCACGCCGGTGAAGGTGCAGACGGCGCCGTCGGCGTCGGTGCGGACCAGCGCCTCGGCGGCGGCGGAGTCGAGCGGGTCGGTGGTGAGCCGGACGTGCACGGCCGGCTCGGGGGCGCCGCCCGCCACCGGCGGGATGAACGCCACCGCGTCGCCCGCCTGTACGGGCCGGTCCCAGCTGGCGTACTCCTCGTTCACGGCCACCCGCACCCCGGCGTCGGCGCCGCGCAGCCGCGGGTGGCGCTCGACCGCTGCCTCCAAGACGCCACGAACGGTGGCCCCGGCGGCGGGCACGCGCAGCTCGAGCGAGCGCTCGCCGGCGAGCTCGCGCAGGCGGGCGAAGAGGAGGACCTGGACGGGCAGGGCGACAACCATGGGACCAAGAGTACGACTCCGACCGGGGCTCAGTGCCGGAAGAGGTCGCGCTCGGGATCGCGGAGCAGCTCGGAGGAGCCCCTCCCCTCCCCCTCCCAGCGCAGCCCCCGCAGCAGGGCAACGGGCAGCTGGTCGACCTTGCCCATCACCAGCTCGGCGGCGGAGGCGATCTCGTCGGCACTGGCGAGCATCGAGGCCTGCATCACCTGCCCGGCGGCGTCGGGGCGGCCACGGTGGTCGGTCAGTGCGGGCATCCCCGCCACCCCGATGGCGACGTTGACCTGGGCCTCGCGGAATGGCCGTCCGAAGCTGTCACAGATGATCACCCCGAGTTCCGGCCCACCCGCCGAGCGGAGCCACCGATCACGAAGTTGCACCGCCGATGCGTCGGGCTCGCGCGGGAGCAGGGTGACGCTGTCGCCGCCGGGCACGTTGCTGCGGTCGACCCCGGCGTTGGCGCAGACCAGC
>DATARS010000012.1:0-10710 GCA_036269455.1 Candidatus Dormiibacterota bacterium
GACGGCAGAGCGGTCGGACTCCCTGGACGTGGGGGCGGCGGCGGTGTGCATCAGGAGCATCACGACCGTAGATGCACCGAACCCCGCCAAAGGTTCCCGTGTGACGGATGTGGTGACTCCGCCACCACGCCGTGACCCGAATCAGTCCGGCGCGATACGGTCCAACCCGATGGCCTGCGACTGGATGCTGGTGGACGGATCGAGCCTCATCTTCCGCGCCTATCATGGCGTTCCCGCGAGCGTTCGCGCCCCCGATGGGCACATGGTCAACGCGGTGCGGGGCTTCCTCGAGCGACTGGCGAGGCTGGTCGCCGAGCGCCGTCCGCGCCGCCTCGCGATCGCCGACGACGCGGACTGGCGGCCGGCATGGCGGGTCGAGCTGATCCCGGAGTACAAGGCGCATCGCACCGCCGAGCCGGTCCCGCGGGGCCTGGCGCCCCAGCTCCCGGTGATCCGCGACCTGCTCTCCGCCATCGGGGTCGACATGGCCGGGCTGGCGGACTACGAGGCGGAGGACGTCATCGCCACCTGGGCCCACCGCACCCCCGGGACGGTCGAGATCGTCAGCGGCGACCGCGACCTCTTCGCCCTGGTCGAGGACCCGCGGGTGCGCGTGCTCTACCCGGAGCGCACCGGTATGGCGGTCATCGACGAGGCCGAGGTGACCCGGCGCTACGGGGTGCCGGGCCGGCGCTACGCGGACTTCGCCATCCTCCGCGGCGACCCCTCCGACGGCCTGCCCGGGCTGCGCGGCGTCGGCGCGGTGGGCGCCGCCCAGCTGGTCCGCACCCACGGCGGCGTCGAGGGGCTGCTCCGCGAGGGCCGGCTGAGCGACGGCGACCGCGCCTACCTCGAGCGCGCGCTCAGGGTGGTCGCGCCGGTGACCACCCTCGACGTCGAGCTCCCCGAGGGCCGTCGCGAGACCCACCCGGCCGACGCCGAGGCGCTCGCCGCGCTCGTCGAGCTCCACGGCGTGCGCGGCGCGGCCACCCAGCTGCTCAGCGCGCTGGCGCTGCGGCGCTGAGGCGCGGCTACCGCCGGCGCGGCGTGGAGCGGCCCCGCAGGGCGAGCACCGTCCCGGCGGCGAAGACGGCGATCGCCACCACGCTCAGGGCGAGCACCAGCCCGGTGTGGTCGGTGGTGGGCTCGACCGGCACCACCGTGTTGGGGATGACCAGAGCGATCTGCCCGAGCGCGGTGACGTTGGCGGCGTAGCTGTCGGGGGCGTTCCCCAGCGTCTGGGTCTGGAGCTTCATCCACTGGCCGTCGGCGAACCGCTCCATCACCGGGTTGGGGGCCCCGGCTGGACCGCGCAGCACCACGGTCACCGACTGCCCCGGGCGGATGTTCACCGGGGTGCCGCTGGCGCTGACCAGGAACATGTAGACGTTGCCGTCGAGGCGGCCGTCGGGCGGCAGCAGGGCGGGCGGAGGCGCGCAGGAGATGACGATGCGGATGGTCACGGTCGCCGGCGGGATCATGAAGGCGTTGGCCGGGGCGAGGAGCTGCGCCTGCGGCGGCAGCTCGGCGGTGCCGTCGGCGATCGGGGGGCTCTGGCCGTTGAGCACCGCCACGTTGTGGTCGACCTGCGAGGCCGGCTTCTGCGAGGTGAATCCCGGCGGCGGCTGGCAGTAGCGGTAGGGTTCTCCCGGTCCGACGCTGTCGTAGAGGGGCGGCTGGCCGGCCGGCCCGGCGAGCCACACCGCGGCGAGCAGCACCGCCCCGGCGGCGAGCACTCCCGCCGGGCGGCGCCGTGACTGGGACCCGAGCATCGCGGCAACCCTACCCAACCGGGCCCGGGTGGAGTGGGAGGTTCGGACGACCGCACAGGACCACCGCAGGGGGGATGCGGTACATCATCATTCGATGTAGCATAGGAGCCCGACAGCCTTCCGCCCGGAGGAGCCTCCATGGCCACCGTCCTCGACCAGGAGCAGCACGGCGACGCCGGCAGTCAGGAGGGGTTCCGTTCGCTCACCTCGCGGCTCAACCGCGCCTCGGTCGAGAAGCACTTCGACGCCTACGCCGACGTCGACTGGGACGCCCCCGGGCACGAGCTGGCGGCCGGCGATCCACGGCTCGAGCTGCCCGACTTCGAGCCGCTCGCGCGCACCGAGTGGTACCGCTCGCAGCCGGTGGAGGTGCGCTCGCGGATCGCGCTCTACCGCACCGCCTCGTACATGAAGATCGGCTGGCACTTCGAGAACCTGCTCCAGCGGGGCCTGCTCGCCCGGGCGATGCGGCTGCCCCACAACACTCCCGAGTTCCGCTACATCCACCACGAGATCATCGAGGAGTCCCAGCACACCCTGATGTTCCAGGAGGTGGTGAACCGCTCCGGCCTGCCCATCCGGGGAATGTCCGCGGTGGTGCGCATCCCGGTGTCCTGGATGGCGATGCCGGTGGCCCGTCACCTTCCGGCGGTGTTCTTCGTCGCCGTCATGGGCGGCGAGGATCCCATCGACCACGTGCAGCGGGCGGCGCTCCGCGAGGGCATCCGCCACCCGCTGATCGAGCGGATCATGCGCATCCACGTCACCGAGGAGGCGCGCCACCTCACCTACGCGCGCCACCTGCTGCGCCGCGACGTGCCGCGGATCAACCGCGTCCGGCGCACCCTGCTCTCGCTGGTCGCGCCGCTCGAGCTCTCGCTTCTCGCCCACATCATGCTGGTGCCGCCGGCGGACATGGTCCGGAACTGCGGCATCCCCCGCGAGGTGGTCCGCGAGGCGTACCGCTCCGCCGACGGGCGCCGTTTCGTCGCCGGCTCGGTGCGCAAGAGCCGCGAGCTCTGCGGCGAGCTCGGCCTGCTCACTCCGCTGTCGCGCTGGGTGTGGCGGATGGCCCGCGTCTGGGAGCGGCCCGCCGCCGAGGACTAGGCCGGGGTCGCGACCACCACCCGCACCTCGGCGGGGAGCCGGACGCCGCCCCCCTCCTCCACCTCCGCGAGCCGGGCGACGTGCTCGAGAAGCGAGGCGCGGACCTCCGCCTGCTGGGTGGCGTCGAGCCGGTTCGTGTAGATCCCCGCCAGGGGCCCCCCGATGGTCGGCGCCTGCGCCGCCACCTCGGCGTCGGGAAAGCCCATGACGCCGTCGACCCGCTCGTCGTGGAGCACCCTGAGCCCCGCCTCCGCGGTCATCCGGGAGAGCACTCCCGGCAGCCCGTAGAAGAACATCATCGGGCACACGCTGGCGTAGTACTGAGCACGGCTCTCGATGAGGTCGATGGCGGGCGACCACCACACCCGCTGGGCGTTGCCCCAGACCAGCAGCATCACCCGGCCGCCGGGCCGGAGCACCCGGCGCATGTGGCCCAGGGCGGCACGGGGGTCGTAGCAGTACATCAGCCCCAGGCTGCAGGTGACGACGTCGAATGACGCGTCGTCCAGGGACAGCCGCTCGGCGTCGTCGACGGCGAAATCGACGCCCGGCGCCCCATGGCGCTCGCGGGCGCGCTCGACCATCTGGGGGGCGAAGTCGACGCCGAGGACGCGGCCCTGGGGCATGCGATCGGCGAGCGCCCGGGTGGTCACCCCCGGCCCGCAGCCGATGTCGCAGCCCGCACCGCCCGGGGGAGGTTCGAGCAGGTCGAGACCGCGCGCGGTGAGGTGGGCGGTGCGCTCGGTCCAGAGCTCCTCGTACGTGTCGGCGATGCGCCCCCAGGCGTTGCGCATCCCCGACTTCTCGGCGGGCTCACCGGCGGCAGGCAGGGCGGCGTCGGCGCACATGAGGGGGAGTCTGACACGTACCGCGCGAGGCGACGTCAGACGGCGAGGTCGCGGCGGCGCAGCTCCGCCAGTCCGGCGGCGACGAGCACGGCCGCGGCCGCGACCAGGCCGAGCACCGGCCCGAGGTCCAGGGACGAGCCCGGGGCCCGGGCCACGTGGGCGAAGGGCGAGAGGCCGGTCACCCAGCCGCTCAGCCGGAGGATCGGCCCCAGCTCGGAGAGCAGCAGGAAGAACGCGAACACCCCCCAGCTCGCCACCGCCCGGCGGGGGACGGCCGCGTAGATCAGCAGCGCGATGCCGCCCATCACCCAGGCCGCGGGCAGCTGGGCCAGTCCGGCCTGGAACACCAGGCCGAGGTCACCGCCGAGATCGCCGCCGCGCAGGCCGTCGCCGAGCCCGATGGCGAACCCCGCGGTGGCAAGGAGAACCGCTGAGCCCAGCAGGGTGAAGGCGAGATGGCTCCACGCCCAGCGCCGCCGTGACACCGCGGTCGCGAGCAGCGGCTCGACCCGGCCGGCGCTCTGCTCGGTGCGCATCCGCAGCGTCGCCAGCACCGCGTATGCGGCGGCGGCGAGGCCGAAGAAGCCCATCACCGTGCCGAGGTAGGCGTCGACGAGCGTCCGGCCGCCGCCGATGCGCCGGATCACGTCCTCGAGCTGACTGCTGCTGCCGACGAAGTCGTTGACGGAGCGGGCGACGCTCCCGCCCACGGCGCCCATCACCGCCACCCCGGCGGACCACCCGAGCAGCTGGGTGCGGTGGAGCCGCCAGGCCAGTCCCAGCGGCCCCTGCAGCGAGGCCGGGGCATGCGCCGGACCGGGACGCGGCGGCACCAGGCCGGCGCCGAGGTCGCGGCGCGACACCAGCAGGGTGGCGGCGAGGACGAGCACCGCGAACCCGGCCACAGCGAGGAGGAGCACCATCGGACGCTCGCCGGCGAACGGTCGGACCCGCTCCGCCCAGCCCATCGGCGAGAGCCAGGAGACCCATCCCGCGATGCCGGAGTCGCCGATCGCGCGCGTCGCGAAGGCGGCGACGATCAGCCCGATCCCCAGGCCGTTGGCGGCGCGCGACGAGTCCATCAGCTGGGCGGACACCGCGGCGGCGCCGGCGAAGACCAGCCCGGTGGCGGCGACCGCGGCGCCCATGGCGAGGGCTCCGGCGCCGGACAGGCCGAAGCCGGGCAGGGTCACGGCGATGAGCAGCCCGAGGAGCAGGTCGGCGCCGGCGGCGACGAGGAGCGCTGCGGCGAGCGGCGCCCGCCGGCCGATGGCGGTCGCGCCCACCAGCTCGAGCCGCCCCGCCTCCTCGTCGGCCCGGGTGTGGCGCACCACCAGGAGCACGCTCATCACCGCCGCGAGGGTGGCGATGATGCAGAGCGCGCGCCAGGCGACCAGGCCGCCGAGCGACCCCGGCTCATAGATCGGGCCGTAGAGCGCCTCCAGGGTGCCGTTGTGGACGATCGTGGTGCTGAACTCGAGCCGCGACGCCGTGGTGGGATAGAGGCTGCGGAAGCCCGACGCGGTGCTGAGCGCGATCGAGGCGGAGCCCACCACCCACGCGGGGATCATCACCCGGTCGCGGCGCAGCGCCAGGCGGAGCAGCGCGCCGGTGCCGGTGAGCGCGGTCATCACCCGGTGGGTGCGGTGGCGGCCGCGGGCGCGGAGTCGGCCTGGTAGTGACGGAGGAAGAGCTCCTCCAGGGTCGGCGGCCGGCTCACCAGCGAGCGCACCCCGGCGTCGACGAGCCGGTGGAGCACCGCATCGAGCCGGTCGTTCTCGACCTCGAGGCGCACCCGGGTGCCGTCGACGGTGAGGTTGTGGACGCCGCCGAGGTCGCCGAGCCCGGCCGGCACGCCGGCCAGCTCGGCGGTGATCGTGGTGCGGGCGAGGTGGCGGAGGTCGTCGAGGGTGCCGGTGTCGACGGTCCGACCCCTGCGGATGATGCTCACCCGGTCGCAGAGCGCCTCGACCTCGGCGAGGAGGTGGCTGGAGAGCAGCACGGTGCGCCCCGCCCGCCGCTCCTCGGCGATGCACGCGCGGAAGACCTCCTCCATCAGCGGATCGAGTCCCGAGGTGGGCTCGTCGAGGAGGAGCAGCTCGACGTCGGAGGCGAGCGCGGCCACCAGCGCCACCTTCTGCCGGTTGCCCTTCGAGTAGGTGCGCCCCTTGCGGGTGGGGTCGAGGTCGAAGCGCTCGAGCAGGCGGGCGCGGCGCTGCGGATCGAGGCCGCCGCGCAGCCGTCCGAGCAGGTCGATCACCTCGCCGCCGGTGAGGTTGGGCCAGAGGGTGACGTCGCCGGGGACGTAGGCGAGGCGGCGGTGCAGGGCGGTGACGTCGCGCCAGGGATCGCCGCCGAGGAGGCTCGCCGTGCCCCCGTCGGCGCGGAGCAGCCCCAGCAGGATGCGGAGGGTGGTCGACTTGCCGGCGCCGTTCGGCCCCAGGAAGCCGTGCACCTCGCCGGTCTCGACGGTGAGGTCGAGGCCGTCGAGGGCGCGGATGTGACCGAAGCTCTTGCGCAGCCCGGAGACGGAGATCGCAGCGCTCATGGTTTCAGATGCTACGCTAAGTTCAGAACATTATGAAAACAAAGAACCTTGCTGGGAGTGGCGACCGGGACCCGGTGGCGGTCTCCCGGTTCATCGAGGGCTTCGCCTCGGTCCTCACCGAGGGCGGCTTCCCGCGCATGCCGGCGCGCGTCTTCGCCGCGCTGCTCGCCACCGACTCCGGCCGGCTCACGGCCGCCGAGCTCGCCGCGCTCCTCCAGGCCAGCCCCGCGGCGATCTCCTCGGCGGTCGCCTACCTGGTGCCGCTCACCCTGGTGGCCCGCGAGCGCGAGCCGGGGTCGCGCCGCGACCTCTACCGGATCCACGACGACGTCTGGTACGAGTCGGTGGTCCGCCGCGAGCAGGTGATGCTCCGCTGGGAGGCGAGCCTCGGCGACGGCATCGCCGCGCTCGGCGGCGGCAGCCCCGCGGGGCGGCGGCTCGCCGAGACCCTCGCCTTCCTCCGCTTCGTCCACGGCGAGCTGCCCGACCTCCTGCGGCGCTGGCGTGAGCGGCGCGACCACGCCCGCGCCCTTGACCGCAGGGGTCCGTCGGGGGCACCGTGGGCGGGCGACGAAGAGATGGTCGAGAGGGCTTCCGATGAGCGCACCCCACGGTGACGGCTGGGGCGGCGAGGGCGACATGTTCCGCCCACGACACCTGCTGCAGCCCTGCATCCTGATCCTGCTCGCGGAGTCCGCGGGCTACGGCTACGAGCTGACCCACCGGCTCGACGACATCGACGGCGCGCGCGCGGACTCGCCCGCGGTGTACCGGGCCCTGAACGGGCTGGAGGAATCCGACCTGGTCAGCTCACACTGGGAGCGCTCCGCGTCGGGCCCGGAGCGCCGCTGCTACGCGATCACCCCGCGCGGCCGCGAGGTGCTCGCCGGCTGGGTGGCGAAGCTCGCCCGGATGAACGGGACCGTGGCGCAGCTGCTGCGCCGCTACGAGCGCTCGGCGGAGCCGGTCGCCGCCTGCTGAGGGCCGCCACCCCCTTGCGGCGAACACATGTTCGCCCGTAGAGTCGAACGCCGATGGAGACGCCCGAAGCCGAAGGCCCCTACTACCGCCCCCGCGCCCGCGAGCGCATCTACCGCGGCCGCTTCCGCGTCCAGGACGGCGGCCACGAGGTCATGGTCGACGACTGGCGTCCGCTGGTCCACATCGTCCGGCAGTCGCGCGACGGGTTCGCCTGGGGCTACGACGGCCCCAGCCCCAACGACCTCGCCCTCGCCCTGCTCGCCGACGCCCTGGGCGAGGACCCGGCGCCCGGCTGGACCGACGGCCGCACCCTGAGCGACGACCTCTACCGCACCTTCCAGCAGGACGTGCTCCGCCGCATCCCGCCGGGGAAGGGCTGGATGCTGCGGCGCTCCCACATCCTGCGCTGGGTCGGCGAGCGCGTCCCCGCCTGCCGGGCGCGCAACGGCGCCGAGCCGGTATGACCGCCACCTTCGCCCTCGGCGGCGACCTGGTCGTGCACCGCCTCGGCTACGGGGCGATGCGGATCACCGGCGAGGGCGTCTGGGGCGACCCGCCCGACCGCGGCGAGGCGATCCGGGTGCTGCGCCGCGCCGTCGAGCTCGGCGTCGACCTCATCGACACCGCCGACTCGTACGGCCCCCACGTCAGCGAGGAGCTGATCGCCGAGGCGCTCCATCCCTACCCCGACGGCCTCGTCATCGCCACCAAGGCGGGATTCGTGCGCACCGGACCGGGCAGATGGGTCCCGCTGGGGCGCCCCGAGTACCTGCGCCAGGAGTGCCTGATGAGCATGCGCCGGCTCCGCGTCGAGCGCATCGACCTCTTCCAGCTCCACCGCATCGATCCGAGGGTGCCCGCGGACGAGCAGATCGGCGAGCTCCACGCCCTCCAGCGGGAGGGGCTGGTCCGGCACATCGGCCTCTCCGAGGTGAGCGTGGCGGACATCGAGCACGCCCGGCGCATCGCACCGATCGCCAGCGTCCAGAACCGCTACAACCTCGCCGACCGCGAGCACGAGGGCGTGCTCGACCACTGCGAGCGCGAGGGCGTCGCCTTCATCCCCTGGTTCCCCCTCGCCACCGGCCGGCTCGCCCGCGAGGGCGGCCCGCTCGCCGAGATGGCGAGGGAGGCCGGCGCGACCCCGGGGCAGCTCGCCCTCGCCTGGCTGCTGCGCCGGTCGCAGGTGATGCTCCCCATCCCCGGGACCGCCTCGGTGGCACACCTCGAGGAGAACACCGCCGCCGCGCGGGTGCAGCTCACCGACGAGCAGGTGGATCAGCTCTCCCGGCTGGTCTGACCCACGGCCGCGGCCGCGTTGGCGCAGTTCTCCAATGGCTCACCGCGGTGGAGCCGCTCCAGGTTGGCCAGCACGACCCGGGCGATGCCACCGTAGGAGACGTCGGTCACCCCGGCGATGTGCGGGGTGGCGACGACGTCCGGGCGCGCGGCGAGGGCCGAGCCGGCGGGCAGCGGTTCCTCGGCGAAGACGTCGAGCGCGGCTCCGGTCAGCCGGCCGCGCTCGAGGACGGCGAGCAGGGCTGCCTGGTCGACCACCGCGCCGCGGCTGGCGTTGACCACGCAGGCGCCGTCGGGGAGCAGCTCGAGCGCCGCCGCGTCGATGAGCCCGCGGGTGGCGTCGTTGAGGGGCAGGCAGACGAAGAGGCAGTCGCTGCGGCACAGCAGCTCGGGGAGGTCCTCCATCCCGCCGGCCCAGTCGAGGCCCAGCCGCGCAGCGAGCTCGGGGTCCGGCCGCCGCCGCACCCCGATCACGCGCATCCCGAAGGGACCCAGCCGCGACGCCAGCGCCTGGCCGATGCCGCCGAGACCGACGATGCCGGCGGTGCGGCCGAGCAGCGCATGGCCCATCGGCCCGCCCCAGCCCGACCCGGTGCGGACCACCTCCCCGAGCACCGGGAGCCGGCGGTTCACCGCGATCGCCGCCATCACACACCACTCCGCGACGGACTCCGCGTTGGCGCCACCTCCGGCAGGAACGTTGGCGACCAGGATCCCGCGCGCGGTCGCGGCGGCGATGTCGACGCCGTCGAGGCCGGCGCCCCACTGATGGATGAGGCGCAGACCGCGCACCGCGTCCATCACCCCGGAGTCGATGCGGCTCATCGCCGGGATGAGCATCTCCGCGGCGCAGCCGCCGGGGCGCAGCCCGCCCACCTCGACGGTCTCGACCACGGCCTCGGGGAGCAGCGCCTCGAGGTGCTCGCGGATGGCGGGGAAGGCGGTGCCGGCGACGGCGACTCGGATCGGTGGCATCCGGCCATTCAAGCAGGCCGCGGCCCCTGGCCCGCCGTGCCACCCGCCTACCATTGCGGCCGTGGGACGCAGCGCACGCGGCCACGCCGCGGTCGCGCTCGGGGCCGGAGCCGTTCTCCTGGCGCTGACCTGGCGGGCCTCACCCCTCCCCTCCCCGCCGATGTACGAGGGCCTGATCGGCCCGGCGGACCCCTACCGCTACCTCCATCCCCCTCCCGCGCTGAAGACGACCGACCGGCCGGCGAGCGTCCACATGGAGGTGGCCGTGCTGAGCAACGGCCACAGCCCGGCGATGAGCCCGGCGACGACCGAGAAGCCGCCGCAGGCGCAGCTGCTCGCCGCCGAGGACTCCTTCGTCGTGCCCCCGGGGACGGCGAAGCTGGTGGTGAGCATCACGGCCGTGGATCCTCCGGCAGTTGCCCCGACCGGCGGCGTGGTCGACGGCAACGTCTACGACTTCCGGGTGAGCGCCGCCGGCAGCGACCTGCCGGCGCGCCCCGGGCACAGGGTGACGGTGGTGCTGCGCAACCCGGCGGGGGTCGCCAACCCCACCATGGAGCGGTACGCCTCGGGCACCTGGGCCCGGCTGGAGACCGAGGCGCTCGGCGCCCTCGCGGGCGACTCCTACGCCGCCGACACCGGCGCGATCGGCGACCTCGCTCTGGTGGCGGCGCCGGGGGCCTCGACGGGCGGCGGCACCGACCCCTTCGTGATCGTGCTCGCCGCCGGGGCGGTGGTGCTCGCCGTGGGCACGCTGGTGGCGCTGCGCCGTCAGCGCCGCCGGCCGCCGCCCAGCAGCGGCCCGCCGCGCGGGCGCCGGGCGCCCACGCCCCGACCGCGAGGGCGCCGGTCGAGGCTGGGCTCGGGGCGCTGACGATGCTGCTGGTGATCGAGTGCAATCCAAACGGCGGCCCATGACATCTTCACCGGCGGACGCGCCGGAACCTAGCCCGCAGGGTCGTCGCGAACCGGGTTCACTTCACCGGCGGGCACATCGAGCCAGGGCGCCCGTCCGCGCACGACGACCAGCGAGCCGCCGCGGCTGTCGACGTCGATCTCACACGAGCCGTCCTCGCGCCGCACCGCGATCAGCGTCAGCCGCGCCTCGCCCACGCGAATGTTGTCCATGCGCAGCTCGGGGCACCAGGGAGGCAGCTGGGGATCGACGTAGACGGTGCCC
>DATARS010000013.1:0-24186 GCA_036269455.1 Candidatus Dormiibacterota bacterium
CGCGGCGTCGACGCCGTCGGGACGGCGCGCCGCCGGCCGGCGCAGTGGCACCTCGTCGACGAGCATCCCCAGGGGCAGGTCGGCGACCACCTCGTCGCCGTCGCGCACCCGGATCCGGCCGTCGCCGGTGATGGCGCCGACGACGTCGCCGCGCAGGTCCCAGCGGGCGAAGGCGGCGCGGACCGCCTCCTCCTCGCCGCGGCGGACGACGATCAGCATCCGCTCCTGGGACTCGCTGAGCATCACCTCGTACGGGGTCATCCCCCGCTCGCGCCTGGCGACCCGGGCGACGTCGAGGTCGATGCCGCAGCCGCCCCGCCAGGCGAGCTCGGCGGCGCTGCTGGTGAGCCCGGCGGCGCCGAGGTCCTGCACCGCCACCACCCGCGGGTCGCCGACGAGCTCGAGGCAGGCCTCCATCAGGCACTTCTCGAGGAAGGGGTTGCCGACCTGCACCGCGGGACGGCGCTGCTCGGAGCTCTCGTCGAGCTGCACCGAGGCGAAGGTGGCGCCGTGGATGCCGTCGCGGCCGGTGTCGGCGCCGACCAGCAGCACCGGGTTGCCCGGCCCCGCGGCGGCGGCGCGCACCAGCCGGCCATGCTCGACCACGCCGACGCACATCGCGTTTACCAGGCAGTTGTGCCGGTAGCTCTCGTCGAAGTAGATCTCGCCGCCGACGGTGGGCACGCCCATGCAGTTGCCGTATCCGCCGATCCCGGCCACAACTCCCTCGAGGAGGTGGCGCTGGTGGGGTTCGTCGAGCGGGCCGAAGCGCAGCGAGTCGAGCAGCGCGACCGGGCGCGCCCCCATGGTGAAGATGTCGCGGAGGATGCCCCCCACCCCGGTGGCCGCGCCCTGGTACGGCTCGATGGCGCTGGGATGGTTGTGGGACTCGATCTTGAAGACGCAGGCGAGCCCCGCGCCGATGTCGACCGCGCCGGCGTTCTCGCCGGGGCCCTGGAGCACCCGCGGGCCGTGGGTGGGCAGCCGGGAGAGCAGCGGCCGGCTCGTCTTGTAGCCGCAGTGCTCGCTCCAGAGCGCGCCGACGATGCCGAGCTCGAGCGGGTTGGGGGTGCGGCCGAGCACGGCGACGGCGAGGCGGTACTCCTCCTCGGTGAGCGCCACCTCGGCGAGGAGCGCGGCCGGGGGCGCCTCGACGGTCACGCAAATGCCCCCTCGTGGGCAAGCGACGCCGCCACCGAGCGGATCAGCGCCATCCCGTCGGCGCTCCCCAGGAGCGCCTCGCAGGCGCGCTCCGGGTGGGGCATCATCCCGAGCACGTTGCGGCCCTCGCCGAGGATCCCGGCGATGTCGCGCATCGAGCCGTTCGGCGTCGCCTCGCCCACCGGCCCGCCATCGGGGGCGACGTAGCGCAGCGCGACCCGGTCCGCGGCCTCGAGCTCGAGGAGCGTCCCCGGGTCGGCGACGAACCGGCCCTCGCCGTGGGAGACGGGGATCTCGAGCACGTCGCCGCGCCGGCAGCCGCCGGTGAAGGGCGAGGCGGTGGTCTCGACCCGCAGCCAGGAGGGCTCGCAGCGGAACTCGAGCGAGGCGTTGCGGAGCAGCGCGCCGGGCAGCAGGTGGGCCTCGCAGAGGATCTGGAAGCCGTTGCAGATCCCCCAGACCAGCCCGCCGCCGGCGGCGAACTCGGCGACCGCGTCCATCAGCGGCGAGAAGCGGGCGATGGCGCCGCAGCGGAGGTGGTCGCCGTAGGAGAAGCCGCCGGGAAGGATGATGCAGTCGGCGCCGGCGAGATCGGTGTCGCGGTGCCAGAGCATCCGCGCGTCATGACCGTCGACCGAGACCGCGTGGGCGCAGTCGCGCTCCGACCACGTCCCCGGGAAGACGGCGATGCCGAAGCGCATCAGGTGGCAGCTTCCAGTGCGTGGAGCGACTCGATGCGCCAGTCCTCGATCACCGTGTTGCACAGGAGCCGCTCGCACATCCGGGCCACGTCGGCACGGGCGGCGTCCTCGTCGGCGGCCTCGACGGCGAGCTCGATGAACTTGCCGACGCGAGCGGAGGCGACCCCGTCGAAGCCGAGCCGGCGCAGCCCGGCGCGAACGCTCAGCCCCTGGGGGTCGTTGATCACCGGCCGCAGGGTCACCACCACCTCGGCGGTGAAGGCGGTCACAGCTCCAGCCCGCAGATGCGACGCGCCGCCTCGAGGTACTTCTCGCGAGTGACGCGCACCACCTCGTCGGGCAGCTCGGGGCCGGGCGGCCGCTTGTCCCAGCGCAGCGTCTCCAGGTGGTCGCGGACGAACTGCTTGTCGAAGGCGGGCTGGGGCTCGCCCTCGCGCCAGATCGACGCCTCCCAGAAGCGCGAGCTGTCGGGGGTGAAGAGCTCGTCGATGAGGGTGAGCTCGCCGCCGACCCAGCCGAACTCGAACTTGGTGTCGCAGAGCAGCATCCCCGAGGCGGCGCAGATCTCGGTGGCGCGGGCGAAGAGCGCGAGCGAGGTCTCCTCGAGACGGCTCGCGAGCTCGGCGCCGACGGTGTCGGCGAGCTGCGCCCGGCTGATGTTCTCGTCGTGCCCCTCGTCGTTCTTCGCCGCCGGGGTGAAGCGCGGCTCGGACAGCCGCGCCGACTCGCCGAGGCCGGCGGGCAGCGCCTCGCCGGCGAGGGTGCCCTCGCCGCGGTACTCCTTCCACCCCGAGCCGGCGAGGTAGCCGCGCACCACGCATTCGATGTCGATGCGCTCCGCGCGCGCGGTGCGCATCGCGCGCTCCCGCCACTCGTCCCAGGGCACCGCCGCGGGCAGGGTCGCGGGATCGTCGGCGCGGAGGTGGTTGGCGACGATGTCGGCGGTCCGGGCGAACCACCAGCGCGACATCTGGGTGAGCACCCGCCCCTTGTCGGGGATGGGCGTGGGCAGCACCACGTCGAAGGCGCTGATGCGGTCGCTGGCGATCATCAGCAGGGTGCCGTCGCCGAGATCGAAGGTGTCGCGCACCTTGCCCCGGCGGAAGACGGCGAGCCCCTCGCCGCGCGCGCTGGTGAGAACGTTCATGACCTCCCCCCGCCTAGTCCGGCCTCCACGGCGAGCTCCGGCCGGTCCGCTGTTCCGATGTCTCCCGGCGCCTCGATCGGCAATCCCAGCCGCCGGTAGGTGTCGTCGATGAATCGGGTGTAGGCGGCCACGTCGAACACCTCCTCGAGGTGCGCGGCGTCGAGCACCGCGGTGACGTCCGCGGAGCCGCGCACCAGGTCGCGGAAGGGCGCCTCGCCCTCGCGGGCGCGCAGCGCCAGCCCCTGGACGAGCCGGTAGGCGCGCTCGCGCGGCCAGCCGGCGGTGTCGATGAGCGAGGTCATCAGCCGCTGGGTGAAGACCAGGCCGCCGCCCCAGTCGACGTTGACGCCCATGCGCCGGGCGTCGACGCGCAGCCCGCGGACCACCCGGGTGGCGAGCTGGAGCATGTAGGAGAGCACCGCGAAGGCGTCGGGGAGCACCACCCGCTCGGCGGCGGAGTGGGAGATGTCGCGCTCGTGCCAGAGGGCGACGTCCTCGAGCGCCACCAGGGCGTGACCGCGGAGCAGCCGCGCCATCCCGCAGAGCCGCTCGGTGAGCACGGGGTTGCGCTTGTGGGGCATCGCCGACGAGCCCTTCTGGCGCTGGGCGAAGGGCTCCTCGGCCTCGCCCACCTCGGTCTGCTGCATCAGCCGCACCGCGGTGGCGAGCCGCTCCACCACCGCCCCGAGGATGGCCATCGCCGACACCAGTGCGGCGTGGCGGTCGCGGGCGACCACCTGGGTGGTGACCGGGGCGACGCCGAGCCCGAGGCGGGCGCAGACGTGCTCCTCGACCTCGGGCGCCACCGAGGCGTGGGTGCCGACGGCGCCGCTGATGTTGCCCACCGCGACCTCGGCGGCAGCGCCCTGGAGGCGGACCCGGCCGCGGCGCACCTCGTCCCAGTGGTTGGCGAGCTTGACCCCGAGGGTGAGCGGCTCTGCGTGGACGCCGTGGGTCCGTCCCGGCATCAGGGTGAGCCGGTGGGCGACGGCGAGCCGTGCGAGCGCCGTCTCGAGCGCCGCGACGTCCTCGTCGACCACCGCGGCGGCGTCACGCAGCTGGGTGGCGAGCGCGGTGTCGACGACGTCGGAGCTGGTCAGCCCGAGGTGGAGGAAGCGGCCGGCGTCGCCGGCGGTCTCCTGCACCGCGCTGACGAAGGCGGCGAGGTCGTGGCCCTGATCGGCCTCGAGCTCGGCCACCCGTGCGGCGTCCACGCGAACGGCGGCGCGGAGCGCGGCGGCGGTGCCCGGGGGGATGCGTCCGAGCCGCTCCCAGCCCTCGCACGCGAGCAGCTCGACCTCCAGCCACCGCCGGAGCCGCGACTCCTCGCCGAAGATCTCGGCGATGCGCGGCGGCGTGTAGCGGGGGATCACGTGGCCCGATTGTACCGGGGGGTGACGTGCGGCCCGGTGGCGTGGCGGCCCCTGCCGATCGGTCGGAAGGGGGTGGGGACGCGGCCCGGCCCATATACTGTCGGACGGTCCTTCTCCAGCCCCGGCACCTTCGCCGGAGGCGCCCGTCCCGCCCACCGAGATGACGTGCCCGCCGTAACTCCGGAGCCACGCCTCCCGTTGTTCACCTACGTACGCACGGTCGCAGTGCGATGACACTGCCGAGAGCGTACGAGGACGGTCTCGTCGAGCGCGCCAAGGAGGACCCTGCGGCCTTCGGCGAGCTGTACGACCACTATTTCGGGCAGATCTATCGGTTCGTCTACAGCCGGCTGCGCAGCCAGGAGGCGGCGGAGGACATCACCTCGGAGGTGTTCTTCAAGGCTCTCCGCGCGATCGGCAGGTACCGACCCAGCGGCCACCCCTTCAGTGCCTGGCTCTACCAGATCTCAGTGAACGCAATCGCAGACCACTACCGCGCCAAGCGACCCGAGTCCGACCTGGACTCGGTGATCGGTGTCGCCTCCACCGAACGCTCCGTGGAGGAGGCGATCTCCGAGCGGGACGAGGCCGCCCGGGTGTGGACCGCGATCGACTCCCTGCCCGTCCATCAGCGCACCGCGCTGACCCTCAAGCTCGGCGAGGATCTCAAGCTCGCCCAGATCGGCGAGATCATGGGCAAGAGCGAGGGCGCGGTGAAGCTGCTCATCCACCGGGGCATGATCGGGGTGCGCCAGCGCCTCGGCGTCGTCCCCCATGCGGAGCGGGTCTGATGGACCTGCGGCGGTGGAACGACGGCCCCGACGCCGAGCTCGAGCAGCTCGCCGGCGGCGACCTCGACCTGCTCGACGTCGGTCGCCGGGTGCGCGCCGCCCGCCCCGAGCCGCGGATCGACCCGGAGTTCCAGCGCCGGCTCCGCGCCCAGCTGATGACCGCGGCCGAGACCGAGCTGCGCCCCCACGGGCTGCGCCGGCTCCTCCGTCCCCGCGCCAGCCTCCTCGCCTACGGGGCGTCGGGGATGGGCGCGGCGATGATCGCCGCCGCGGCGCTCGCCTACTTCGCGCCGCACAGCGACCGGGTCACCATCGACTACAGCGCGTCGATCAACGGGCTGCCCTCGGTCGATCCCAACGACCTCATCAAGATCTCCTTCAACCGGGTGATGGACCGGCAGGCGGTGGTCCGGGGGCTCACGATCGAGCCGGCGATCACCTACAAGCCGAGCTGGAAGGACAACGGCGGCGGCGAGACGCTGACCATCACTCCCGACCACCACCTCCAGCCCAACACCCCCTACGTGGTCACCATCCCGAAGAGCGCGGCGCGGGACACCAAGGGCGACATCGCCACCAAGGACATCACCATCACCTTCGGCACCAGCCCGGTGCTGCCGCCGAGCCCGAGCGCGCCCACCGGTCCGGTGACGCTCTCTCCCAAGGACGCCGGCAACGTCGTCGCCGGCAGCCTGCTCGGCTTCGGCGGCGACGGCTCGCTGCTCGCCACCTCCGGCCTGCTGCCCGCCCCGACCACCGCCTCACCCGGCGAGGCGACCCCCGCCCCGGTGCCGGCCCTGGTTCGGTACGGCAGCGACGGCCCGGTGCGCCTCGGCGACCCGGCGTCGTCGGTGGCACTGAGCCCCGCCGGCTACCAGCTCGCGACGCTCACCCCCTCGGGTGACGGCCACGCCGTTGTGGCGGTCTCCGACGCTGACGGCAGCCACCGGTCGGTGCTGAGCACGGTGGCCGACCTCAGCTCGCCGCTCGGCTGGGGCGACGCCACCCACCCGGTGGTGTTCTTCACCAGCGGCGGCCAGCTCACCTCCGTCGACCTCGAGCACCACACCCACGCCGTCGCCGGACCGCAGGTCGCCTCGGGCCAGACCATGGAGGTCGCCCCGGGCGGGCGCTACGCCTTCCTCGCCGGCGCCCCGTCGCCGGGCGCCCAGACACCGTCGACGTCCGCGCCGAACCCACCGCCGGCCACCGGTCCGCTGGTCCCGCCGATCCACCTCGGCAGCCCGGGCGGCGCCATCGCGCCGGCCGCGAGCCCCGACAGCAGCACCTACGCGACGCCCCTGTCGCCTCCGGACCCTGGGCGCATCCTCGACCTCCAGGCGACCCCGACCAGCGCGGCCCCGCCGGCGCTCACGGGCCTCGCCGCCGGCGACCTGCCCACCTTCAGCGGCGACGGCCGCAAGGTGGCCTGGATCGACAACTCCGCCCCCACCAGGCCGGTGATCGACGTGCAGCTGCTCGACGGCAGCGGCAGCACCGCCCATGTCGGGCTGCCGGCGCCCACCGCCACCGACCGGACCGGCTCGCTCGCCCTCGACCTGGGAGGCGACCGGGTGGCCTACACCGTGACCCACGCCGACGGCACCGCCGATCTGCGGGTCGCCCGGGTGGCCGACGGCCGGCTGCTCGCGAGTGGCAGCGCACCGGGTCTCTCCAGCCCGGTCTTCTCGCCCGACGGCGCCTCGCTCGGCTACCTCCGCGGGAGCGGCTCCGACACCGTGGCCGAGGTCGCCTCGGTCCCCGGCGCGCCGACCGGGCTCGCGGTGCCCAAGGCGGCGCAGAGCACGATCGACGAGCTGGTGAGTGCCGAGCTGAAGGCTGACCAGCAGGCGCTCGCCCGCCTGGTCTCGCCCCAGTCGTTGGTCGACGACCTCGTCAGCCATCTCCCGACCGGCCTGAGCCGCGGCTACGTCATCTCCGCGGTACCCAACGCCGCCGGCGACACGGTGGACGCGCAGATCCGCCTCCTCCGCGATCCGACCAACGACCATCCCACCGCGGCCTTCACCGATCAGAAGGTGAGCCTCCAGCGCGCCGGCGCCGGAGGGAAGTACATCGTCGCCGCCTCGCAGATCGCCCAGCCGCTCCATGACGAGCCGAGCGGCCCGCAGGTCGTGCAGGTCGACACCCGCCGTGTCCTCGGCGTCACCACGGTGCGGATCACCTTCGACAGCGATCTCGACCCCAGCTCGGTGACGCAGCAGCTGATCACCCTCAACCCCTCGACGGGGCTGGCGGTACCGGGCGTCACCTATGACGCCACCACCCGGACGGTGACGGTCACCTTCCTCGGGCGGCTGCGCCACCCGGTCGACCTGAGCATCGGCGTCGGTCTGCGCGACGTCAACGGTCAGGGCCTGGCGGCTCCCTTCCATACCAGGGTCTCCCCGGGCCAGTAGGGAGGGAGGGGCCCACCCAGGTGGAGGCCGCGCGATGCGGCCCCCACCGGAGTTCACCGGGCCCCGTTCAGCTCTCGTCGATGGTGGTGCGCCGCCGCGGGCCGCCGTTGAAGCCCGAGCCGCCCCAGGACGACCAGAAGGCCATCGAGAGAACGACGGCGACGATGCCGACGAGCAGCAGGATGTAGCCGACGGAGTGGATGTTGACCACCCCGTCCGTGGCGACCGCGTTCGAGTTGACCGCGAAGGCCAGGATCGCCCCGAGGGCGATCAGGACGATGCCGACACCGAGACCCATGTGTGGTCCTCCTGAGGTGGATGGACGCGTCCGAGGCGCGGCGGCGGCGCGGCGACGTTCGCCGGAGCCGGCTCCTCGGAGCCCCTCTCTGAATCAAGCGGTATCGTAGTTTATTATATCTACGTTGTCAAATAAGGCCGTCATCCCGGTCCGGAATCCGCACCAGGCACGCTGCCTCGACAGGGATCCTCAGGGTGCCGTCAGCGGCGATCCAGCGGGCCAGCGAGGCCTCGAGCACCTCCCGGCGGCGCGCATCCAGCGGCTCCTCGATCCCCCGCTCGGCGGCCAGGGCGGCCCAGACGCGGTCGACGCCGTCGAAGCGGACGACGTCGCGCAGCCGCTCGAGGCGGAGGGAGCCGGCGCCGGCCAGCAGGGCGACCTCGCGGGCGCTGAACGCGGCCGGGCGGGCGGCGGTCCCGAGCGCGGCCCCGACCGCCTGCTCATGGGGGGAGCCCTCGCCGGAGAGCTGCACGAGAGCCGCGATCCGCCCGGCCCGGGGGTCGACCGCGGCGAGCAGCCGCGCCAGGTGGCCGGCCGGATCGGGGTCGCCGTGGACGCCGAACAGCGAAGCCGCCGCGTCGCAGCGGCCGCGCGCGGCGGTGGCGACGGTCGCGCCCGCACGGGTCAGCCGCCGGGCGAGCATGCCGCCGTCCGCGGAGAGGTCGAGGATCGATTCGCCGGGGAGCGGACCGAGCAGGTCGACCAGCCGCTCCGCCCACGGGGCAAGCACCGCGGCCGCGCCCACCGGGCCCCAGAGCACCGCTAGAGAGTGACGGCGACCGCCGCGCCGATCGCCGCGATCCGCCCGCCGTCGCGCAGCGCGCGGTCGAAGCCGCGCTTGAGCTCGGCCCACTCTGCGGTGCGCTCGAGCAGCTGCGGGTGCTCGGGGATGAAGTGGGTCGAGAGCCGCCCGGCGGCGAAGTCGGGCTCGTCGAGCAGGGCGAGGTGGAAGGGGATGTTGGTGGTGATCCCCCCGATCACGTACTCTCGGAGCGCCCGGCGCATCCGGGCGATCGCCGCCTCGCGGCTCGGCCCCCAGACGATGAGCTTCGCGATCATCGGGTCGTAGTACGGCTGCACCGTCGAGGCGACCGCCAGCGAGCTGTCGACACGCACCCCGGGGCCGCTGGGCTCCCGGTACACGGTCACCCGGCCGGGGGTGGGGAGGAAGTCGCGCAGCGGGTCCTCGGCGTTGATCCGGCACTCGATCGACCAGCCCCGGGGCACCAGGTCCTCCTGGCGGAGCGAGAGCGGCTCGCCGGAGGCGATGCGCAGCTGCTCGACGACCAGGTCCACGCCCTGAACCTCCTCGGTGACCGGGTGCTCGACCTGGAGGCGGGTGTTCATCTCCAGGAAGAAGAACTCGCCCCGGCTGTAGATGAACTCGACGGTGCCGGCGTTCACATAGCCGACGGCGCGTGCGGCGGTGACCGCCGCCTCGCCCATCCGGGCCCGCTGCTCGGGGTCGATGACCGGCGAGGGCGACTCCTCGAGCACCTTCTGGTGGCGCCGCTGGATGCTGCACTCGCGCTCGCCGAGGTGGACGGTCGAGCCGTGGGCATCGGCGAGGACCTGGATCTCGATGTGCCGCGGCTCATCGACATACCGCTCGAGGAAGACGGTGGCGTCGCCGAAGGCCCGCTCCGCGGTGCTCCTCGCCGCCTCCAGCCCGGTGCGGAGCTCGGCCTCGTCACGGGCGACGCGCATGCCGATGCCGCCGCCACCGGCGCTCGCCTTGACCAGGACCGGGTAGCCGACCCGCACCGCTGCCGCGACCGCCTCCTCGGCGTCGCTCAGCGCCCCCGAGCCGGGCACCACCGGCACCCCGGCGGCCTCCATCCGCTGGCGCGCGGGGACCTTCTCACCCATCGCCGCCATCGCCTCCGGCGGCGGGCCGACGAAGGTGATGCCCGCCTGGGCGCAGGCGCGGGCGAAGCCCTGGTTCTCGCTGAGGAAGCCGTAGCCGGGATGGATCGCCTGTGCGCCGGTGCGCAGCGCGGCGTCGATGATCCGCTCGCTCCGCAGGTAGGACTCCGAGGGGGCGGGGGGGCCGATCTCCACCGCCTCGTCGGCGAGGCGGGCGAAGGCGGCGCCGGAGTCGGCGGTGCTGTGGACCGCGACGCTGCGCACCCCGAGGTCGCGGCAGGCGCGGATCACCCGCAGCGCGATCTCGCCGCGGTTGGCGACGAGGACCTTCTCGAACATCAGTCGACCAGGACGAGGGGGTCCTGCGGGGAGACCACCGTGCCCTCGGTGACGTACAGCTCCCGGACCACCCCGGCGCGGGAGGCGGTGACGTCGTTCTGCATCTTCATCGCCTCGAGCACCACGACCACGTCGCCGAGCGCCACCCGGTCGCCGACGGCGACGGGGATTCGCAGGATCAGCCCCTGCATCGGCGCCACCACGGTGCCCTCGCGGATCACCGGGCGGCCGCCCGCGACGGCGACGCCGTGCGCCGCCGAGCCGCCCCCGCCGCCACCGAAGGTGCCCGCGGGTGCGGACACCCGCACGGTGTACTGCTCGCCGTCGACCTCGACGCTGAGCTCGCGGACCTCGACGGCGGGCTCGGGCGGCGCCACCGGCTCGGTCTCGGCGACCGGGATCTCACCGGCGCCGTCGGCCTCGGCCGCGACCGGATCGGGCTCAGGCTCGGGCTCGTCGCCGAGCAGCTCGGGCACCGCCTCGCCGCGCAGCAGGGTCGCGGTCTCGTGGGGGAAGAGGGCGTAGGCGACCACGTCCGCGTCGTCGCGGGGCGCCACCCCCTCGCGCTCCATCTCCCGGCGGAGGTGGGGCAGGGCCGGCTCGAGCAGGTCGGCGGGCCGGCAGGTGATCGGCTCCTCGCGGCCGTTGACCACCCGGCGGATCCCGGGGTCGACCGGGCCCGGGGGCTCGCCGTAGAGGCCGAGGCAGTAATCCTTGACCTCCTGGCTGATGGTCGCGTACCGCTCGCCGTCACAGACGTTGTAGACCGCCTGGGTGGCCACGATCTGGGCGATGGGGGTGATCAGCGGCGGGTGGCCGAGCTCGGCGCGCACCCTCGGGATCTCCAGCTGCACCTCGGCGAGCCGGCCCTCGGCGTCGCGGTCGCGCAGCTCGGCGTGGAGGTGGTCGACCGCGGTCGGCGGCAGCTGGGTGCGCAGCACCGAGGTGTCGAGCCGCCAGGCGGCGGGGTCGGCGAGCGCGCGGTAGAGGCTCATCGACTCCTCGAGCAGCCCGGTGGCGGCGGCGACGGTGTCGAGGTCGCAGCCGGTCTCCTGCGGGGTGCCGAGGAGGGCGTGGATCACCCCCTCGGTGGCGGGCAGCGAGGAGCCGCCGGCGAGCGGCGAGAGGGCGACGTCGAGGCTCGCGGCGCCCGCCTCGGCGGCGGCCAGGTAGGTCAGCCCCGCCTGCCCGGTCAGCGCCGCCGAGTGGACGTTGACGGGGAGGCCGGTCTGGTCGATCAGCCCGCCGACCAGGGCGGTGGCGGTGCCGGCGCCGAGCAGGCCGGCCGGGTCGTAGATGCAGAGACCGTCGTAGCCGAGGTCGCGCAGCCGGATCCCGAGGGCGACGAAGCGCTCGACGGTGTGGACGGGCGACTCGGTGTAGACGAGCGCCCCCTCGGCACGCCGCCCGGCGGCGTGGACGGCGCTGACGATTCGCTCCAGGTTGCGGGGGTCGTTGAGGGAGTCGTAGCAGCGGAAGATGTCGATCCCGGCCTCGGCGCTCACCCGCACGAAGGCGTCGACGACGTCGTCGGCCATCTGCCGGTGGCCCACCAGGGCCTGGCCGCGGACCAGCGCGAGGAGCGGGGTCGAGGGCGCCGCCTGCTTCAGCGCCCGGAGCCGCTCGAACGGATCCTCGCCGAGGAAACGCAGGCAGGCCTCGAACGTGGCACCGCCGAAGACGTCGAGGCTCGCGAAGCCGCAGCGATCGAGGAGCGCGGCAACAGGGATGAGGTGGCGCCGGCGGAGGCGGCTGAGCAGAAGGCTCTGCTGACCGTGACGCAGCGCCGTCTCCACCAGTTCGAGACTGGCCATGAGCCGCGTCATTGTAGAGAGGCGGCATACCGGGCCGTCCTCCCACCGTCGCCGGTCTCCGGTCACCGTTCTGAAAGGTTCGATCACTACGGTGGGCCCCTCGGAACACCCCCCTGGAGCCCGGCTTGAGCCTTCTCCGCGTCCCCGCCGCGCCCTCCGGCGCCCCTCTCGACCCCTCGGCGGCGTACCGGCGTCCCGGTGCGGCCGGTCACCGCCGCGAGGTGCTCGGCCTGCTCGGCATCAACGCCGTGCTCATCGTCGGGATGTGGGTCCGCCACGGTGGCATCGGCACCCTGGGCAGCACCTCGGGCGATCTCACCGCCGCGGGCGAGCTCAGCGCGCTGCTCGGCACCTACGCCGCCCTGGTCCAGCTGCTGCTGATGTCGCGCCTGCCCGTCATCGAGCAGCTCGCCGGGCTCGACCGGCTCGCCGCCTGGCACCGGGTGCTGGGCTTCTCCTGCACCGTGCTCATCTGCGGCCACGTGGTGCTCACCACCGCCGGCTACGGGCTCGGCGACGGCAGCGGATTCGCGGGCGAGCTGTGGACGATGCTCACCACCTATCCCTGGATGCTGATGGCGGCGGGCGGCACCGTCTGCCTGCTGATGGTCGCGGTCACCTCGGTGCGCGCCGCACGCCGGCGGATGCGCTACGAGACCTGGCAGTTCGTCCACCTCTACGCCTACCTCGCCATCGCGCTCAGCCTCGGCCACGAGCTGGCCGTCGGCAACGACCTCTCCGACGACCCCGTCGCCCGCGTCTACTGGCTCGCGCTCTACGCCGTGGTCGCCGGCTCGGTGCTCGCCTGCCGGGTCGGCATGCCCCTGCGGCTCGCCCTGCGCCACCGGCTGCGCGTCATCCTGGTGCAGCCCGAGGCGCCGGGTGTGGTCTCCGTCTACATCACCGGCCGCCACCTCGACCGCCTCCAGGTCCGCGCCGGGCAGTACTTCCGCTGGCGCTTCCTCGCCGGCGACGGCTGGTGGAAGGCGCACCCCTTCTCGCTCTCCGCCGCGCCCAACCCGCAGTTCCTGCGGCTCACCGTCAAGGCGGTCGGTGACGGCAGCGCCGAGGTCCAGCGGCTGACCCCGGGGACGCGGGTGATCGCCGAGGGACCCTATGGCGTCTTCACCGCGCGGCGGCGCAGCCGTCACGGCGTGCTGCTCATCGCGGGGGGCGTGGGCATCACCCCGCTGCGCGCGCTGCTCGAGGAGGACCTCGGCGGCGGCGGCCCGGTCACGCTCCTCTACCGCGCGCGCAGCTGGGACGACCTCCTCTTCCGCACCGAGATCGATTCGCTCATCGCCGCGCGAGGAGGCCACGTCCACTACCTGGTGGGCAGCCGCGACGCCTCACGCTCCGACCCGCTGAGCGCCGGCGCGCTGGCGCGGCTGGTGCCCGACGTGCGCGAGCGTGACGTCTTCCTCTGCGGCCCCGAGGGGATGGTCGCAGCCGTCCGAGGGGCGCTGCGCAGCCTCGGCGTGGCCGAGGGGCAGATCCACCACGAGCGCTTCGTGGCGCTGGGAGCCTGAGGATGCCGGTCCCGCCGCGCGCGCTCGCCGCCCTCGCCGCCACCACCGCGGTGGTCGCGCTGCTGGCGAGCTTCCACACTCCGGATCAGCCACCGTCGCGCACCGCGGGCCTGCCCCTGGGAGCGCCCACGACGCCGCGGCCGTCGGCGCCGCCCACCCCCCAGCCGATCGCGACGCCGAGCGACACCCCCGTCCCCACCGGCGCCCCGGGGCCGACCCCGACCGCGCCGCCCAGTGCCGCACCACCCAGCGCCGCCCCGCCGAGCGCGCACCCTCCGACCGCCCTCCCCACGCCACGACCGACCCCGGCGCCGACGCCGAGACCGCGACCCACGCCGACGCCGGTGGCGTCCTCCGGGCTCCACGACGGCAGCTGGACCGGCCCGGTGGAGTATGCGGGCCGGTACGGCGACGTCCAGGTGCAGCTTGTGATCAGTGGCGGCCGCATCACCGACGTCCGGGCGCTGCAGATGCCGACTGACCGGGCGCGCTCGGCGGAGATCAGCCAGTACGCCGGGCCGCAGCTCCACGACGAGGTGCTCCAGGCGCAGAGCGCGAGCATCGACACCGTCTCCGGGGCGACCTACACCAGCGACGCCTACGCGCAGTCGGTACAGGCGGCGCTCGACCAGGCCCGTGCCTGAGGCGCAACCCGTCGCCCGCCGGGTCCGGGTCGAGCAGGTGATGGGCACCGCCATCGGTGTCGACCTCCGCGAACCCTGGGTGACGGACGAGGCGATCGACCGGCTCTTCGCCTGGCTGCGCGAGGTCGACGCCCGCTTCAGCACCTACCGACAGACGAGCGAGATCCGGCGCCTCGACCGCGGCGAGCTGGCCCTCGACGCCGCCCACGCCGACGTCCGCGAGGTGCTCGAGCTCTGCGACGAGGTCGAGCGGCGGAGCGACGGCCACTTCAGCGCACGGCCGGCCGGCGGCGGGCTCGACCCCTCGGCCGTGGTCAAGGGCTGGTCGGTGGACCGCGGCGCCCGCCTGCTCGAGGCCGCCGGAGCGCGCAACTTCTGCATCAACGCCGGCGGCGACGTGCTCGCCCGCGGCGAGCCCGAGCCGGGCCGGCCCTGGCGGGTGGGCATCCGCCATCCCGAGGAGGCCGGCCTGATGCTGGCGGTGCTGGGCGTCCGCGACCTCGCCGTCGCCACCAGCGGTACCTACGAGCGCGGCGGGCACATCGTCGACCCCGCCACCGGTGGACCCGCCCGCGATCTGCTGAGCATGACCGTGGTGGGACCGAGCCTCACCCTCGCCGACGCCCACTCCACGGCCGCCTTCGCGATGGGCCTCGAGGGGGCGCGATGGGTGGCCGGGATCCCCGATCACGGAGCCTGCGCGGTCACCGCCGAGCGCCGGGTGGTCTGGACCGACGGCTGCCGCCGCCTGCGAGTGCAAGACACGGCCCGCTGAGTCGTTTCTTCTGTGACTCTTACGTGGGGATGGTGGTGTGGGCTGCCATACTCGGCGGGGACGGTGTCGCGGCATCGACCGTAAGGAAGGAAGGGATGGATTTCTCCGCCAGGCACGCCTGGGACGGGGCCGAGGAACTCGGGTCTGCTCCACTCGCGCTGCATCAGATCGACCTGACCGTCGTCGTGCCCCTCTACAAGGAGGAGGAGAACGTCGACTACGCCGTCTCCGAGCTCCTCGAGGTGCTCGACACCATGCCCCAGTCGGCCGAGGTCATCCTCGTCGACGACGGCAGCCCCGACTCCACCGGCGCCATGGCCCTCGCCTGGCACCGGCGCGACGACCGCGTCCGGGTGATCCAGTTCCGCCGCAACTTCGGGCAGACCGCCGCGATCAGCGCCGGCTTCCGCCACGCCCGCGGCCAGGTTGTCGTCCTCATGGACGGCGACCAGCAGAACGATCCCCACGACCTGCCCAAGCTCCTCGCCAAGATGGACGAGGGCTACGACGTGGTCAGCGGCTGGCGGAAGGACCGCAAGGACAAGCTGCTGCTCCGCAAGATCCCCTCGCGGCTGGCCAACCGCCTGATCAGCCGGATCACCGGCACCGAGCTCCACGACTACGGCTGCACCCTGAAGGCGTACCACACCGACGTGGTCCAGCACCTCCACCTCTACGGTGAGCTCCACCGCTTCATCCCCGCCCTCGCCGGCCTCGCCGGTGCCCGGGTGGCGGAGATCCCGGTCAACCACCGGGCGCGCACCCGCGGCAGCAGCAAGTACGGGATCTCGCGCACGGTGCGGGTCATCCTCGACCTGCTGACGGTGAAGTTCCTGCTCAAGTACCTCTCGCGCCCGATGCAGTTCTTCGGGCTGCTCGGCCTGATGAGCTTCGTGCTCGGCTTCTGCTCGCTCGCCGGCCTGCTCATCGAGAAGGCGGTCGCCGGCGCCGGCCTCGCGGAGCGGCCCCTGCTCATCCTCAGCGTCCTGCTGGTGATCCTCGGCGTGCAGTTCCTCTCCATGGGGCTGCTCGGTGAGCTGCTCACCCGCATCTATCACGAGGTGGGTCAGAGAACTCCGTACGTCATCCGCCGCACCGCGGGCATCGACGCCGAGGCCGACCTCGTCGCCGACCCGGTCGCGGCCCTCGCCGGCAGCGGCTCCGCCCTCGACGACAACGCCGAGGAGGAGGCGGGCGAGGTCGCCGGGCTGCCGAGCCGCGAGCTCCGCGGCCGCGGCGGCCAGCTGCGCCCCGCGGGGTAGACCGCCGCACCGACCACGGACAGCCGCCTGCGGAGGGGACCGGTGGGGTCCCCTCGCCGGCGCGGCCGGTCAGTCCCCGGGGTCGAATCCCTCGGGGAGCCGCACCCTCTCGCGCATCCGGTCGCGGACACGCTCGGTCGCCTCGGCGATCGCGGGGTCGCTGAGCGCGAGGATGCGGGCGGCGAGGTGGCCGGCGTTGCGGGCGCCCATCTCGCCGACGGCGACGGTGGCGACCGGGATCCCGGGCGGCATCTGGACGATGCTGAGCAGGGCGTCGAAGCCGCTGAGCGGCGTGCCTGCGAGCGGGACGCCGATCACCGGGAGGGTGGTCAGCCCGGCGAGCACGCCGGGGAGCGCGGCGGCGGCGCCGGCGCCGGCGACGAGGACGCGCAGGCCGCGGTCGCGGGCTGAGGCGGCGTAGCGGTGGAGCATCTCCGGCGCCCGGTGCGCGGAGATCACCGCGGTCTCGTGGGCGATGCCGTAGTCGTCGAGCACCTCGGCGCAGCGGCGCATCGCCGCCTCGTCGCTCTCGCTGCCCATCACGATGCCGACCCGCGGCTGGGCGCCGCTCATCGGAGCACCGCTCCGACCTGGGCGCCGGCGGGGTCGGCGATGTCGCGGCGGTGCCACATGCCCTCGAAGTGGACGGCGCGGAGGCCGTCGTAGGCGCTCGTGCGCGCCGCCTCGAGGGTGTCGCCGCGCGCGACCAGGGTGAGCACCCGGCCGCCGGCGGTGCGCACCGTGCCGTCGGGGTCGCGCCGCGTCCCGGCGTGGAAGAGGAGCGTCCCCGCGGGAAGGCCGTCGAGCCCCGAAATGGCGTCACCGCCGCGCACCCTGCCGGGATAGCCGGCGGCGGCGGCCACCACGCCCACCGCGGCGCCGCCGACGGTCCGCGCGCGCCCCGCGGTCAGTTCGCCGTGTGCGCAGGCCCTGAGGAGATCGAGCAGGTCCTCGTCGAGCATCGGCAGCACCACCTGGGTCTCGGGGTCGCCGAGGCGGGCGTTGAACTCGAGCAGCCGCGGCCCGGCGTCGGTGAGCATGAGCCCGGCGTAGAGGCAGCCGCGGTACGGGGTGCCCTGCTCGCGCAGCGCCGCCACGCAGGGCTCGACGAAGCGGCGCAGCGCGTCGTCGAGCAGCGCCTGCGGATCCAGGCCGGCGGGGGGCGCATACGCCCCCATGCCGCCGGTGTTGGGCCCGCGGTCGCCGTCCTGGGCGCGCTTGTAGTCGGACGCGGGGGCGAGCACGCGGACGCCGCGGCCGTCGCTGAGAGCGAAGACGCTCACCTCGCGCCCGCTCATCCGCTCCTCGACGACCACCCGCGCGCCGGCCTCTCCGAATCGGCCCTCGAGCAGACAGGCGTCGATGGCGGCGCGCGCGGTGGCGGCGTCGTCGCAGACGGTCACCCCCTTGCCGAGCGCCAGCCCGTCGGCCTTCACCACGCAGGTGCCGAGCGACATGGCGTAGTCGTGGAGCTGCGCGCGATCGTCGACGCCGCCCGCCCGCCAGGCCGCCGTGGGGATCCCCGCCGCATCGGCGAGGCGCTTGGTGAACTCCTTCGACGACTCCACCCGTCCCGCCGCCCGGGTCGGGCCGAAGACCGGGATGCCGCGCTCGTCGCAGCCGTCGGCGAGCCCGGCGGCGATGGCGGTGTCGGGACCGATCACCACCAGGTCGGCGGCGCGCTCGGAGGCGAGCCGCAGCAGCGCGGGAACGTCGTCGGCGGCCACGGCGACGTTCTCACCGAGCGCCGCGGTGCCGCCGTTGCCCGGCGCACAGATCAGCTCGGTGCCGGCGTGGCGCGCGCACCCCCAGGCGAGCGCGTGCTCCCGCGCCCCGGAGCCGACGATCAGAACCCGGGCCACGACGCCGTCATTCCCATTCGATGGTCGAGGGGGGCTTCGAGGAGATGTCGTAGACGACCCGGTTCACCCCCTGCACCTCGTTGACGATGCGCCGGGAGATGGCGCCGAGGACGTCGTACGGCACCTTCGCCCAGTCGGCGGTCATGCCGTCGTCGCTGGTGACGATGCGGATCGCGACCACGTTCGCGTAGGTGCGGCCGTCGCCCATCACCCCCACCGAGGAGATCGGCGTGAGGATCGCGAAGGACTGCCACACCTCGCGATAGAGGCCGCTGCGCTTGATCTCGTCGATGACGATCCAGTCGGCGGCGCGGAGCGTCTCGAGGCGCTCGCGGGTGACCTCACCGATGCAGCGGATCGCCAGCCCGGGGCCGGGGAAGGGCTGGCGGAAGACCACGTCCTCGGGAAGCCCCAGGGCGAGGCCGACCTTGCGCACCTCGTCCTTGAACAGGTAGCGCAGCGGCTCGACCAGGGCGAAGCGCAGGTCCTCGGGGAGCCCGCCGACGTTGTGGTGCGTTTTGATCGTGCGAGCGCCGTGGGTGTCGCGCGCCGTCGACTCGATGACGTCGGGATAGAGCGTGCCCTGGGCGAGGAAGTCGACCTGGCCGAGCCGGCGCGCCTCCTGCTCGAAGACCTCGATGAAGGTCCGGCCGATGCGCCGCCGCTTCTCCTCCGGGTCGACGACCCCGGCGAGGGCGGCGAGGAAGCGGTCGGCGGCGTCGACGTGCACCAGGTCGATGTGCCGCTGGCGCGACATCACGTCGATGACCCGGTCGGCCTCGGCGCGGCGGAGCAGGCCGTTGTCGACGAAGACGCAGACCAGTTGGTCGCCGATGGCGCGGTGCACCAGGGTCGCCGCCACGGCGGAGTCGACGCCGCCGCTGAGCGCGCAGAGCACCCGCCCGTCGCCCACGCGGTTGCGCACATCCGACACCGCCATGTCGATGAACGACGAGGGCTCCCAGGTGCCGCTGCAGCCGCACACCCGGTAGAGGAAGTTGCGCAGCACCTCGCGCCCGAGCGGGGTGTGCACCACCTCGGGGTGGAACTGGATGCCGAGCCGCCCCGCCGGCCCCGCCATCGCCGCGCAGGGCGAGTTGAGCGAATGGGCGACGGCGCGGAAGCCCGGTGGCAGCCTGGTGATCACGTCGCCGTGCGACATCCACACCGGGAGCTCGGCGGGGAGCCGCTCGAAGAGCCCGCCCGCCTCGTCGACCACGAGCGAGGCCAGCCCGTACTCGCGCCGCGTCGCCGGCTCGACGGCGCCGCCGAGGTCCTGGGCGAGCAGCTGCATCCCGTAGCAGATCCCCAGAATGGGCAGGCCGAGCTCGTAGATCGCCGGATCGGGGCGCGGCGCGCCCTCCTCGTAGACCGACGCCGGCCCGCCGCTGAAGACCAGGCCCCGCGGGTTGCGGCGGCGCACCTCGTCGGCGCTCACCGTGCCCGGGACCAGCTCGCAGTACACCTTCGCCTCGCGCACCCGGCGGGCGATCAGCTGGCTGTACTGCGACCCGAAGTCGAGGACGAGGACGGTGTCGTGCGCGGCCGCCACCGGGGTGGTGGCGATCTCCCCCACACCGGTGACGACGGTCATCAGGCGCCCATGCCCACGCGCTGCGCGCGCTGCTCGGTCTTGCCCTCGGTCTTGATCGAGGGCGCGATCACCATCTGGGTGTCCTGGAACTCGCGGATGGTGCGCGCCCCGCACACCCCCATGGCGCTCTTCAGCGCCCCGACGAGGTTCATGCTGCCGTCGTCGACGTGGGCGGGGCCGAAGAGGACCTCCTCGAGGGTGCCCTTGACGCCGGTCCGGATGCGCGTGCCCCGGGGCAGGTTGGGGTCGGGCGTCGCCATCCCCCAGTGGTTGCCGTGCCCGGCCGCCTCCTGGGTGGCGGCGAAGATGGAGCCGATCATCACCGCGTCGGCGCCGCTCGCGAACGCCTTGGCGACGTCGCCGCCGATCCGCATCCCACCGTCGGTGATGATCGCGACGCGCTCGCCGCTGCGGCGGAGGTGGTCGTCACGCGCCGCGGAGCAGTCGCTGGTGGCGGTGACCTGCGGCACCCCGACGCCGAGGACCGCGCGGGTGGTGCAGGCGGCGCCCGGACCGACGCCGACGAGCAGCCCCCTGATCCCGGTGTCCATCAGCTCCAGCGCGGTCGCGTAGTCGACGCAGTTGCCCACCACCACGGGGATGTCGAGCGCCTGGGTGAGCTCGCGGAAGGAGAGCTGCTTGTACGACCTGCTCACGTGCCGCGCGGTGAGCACCGTGCCCTGCACCACCAGGACGTCGGCCCCCGCCTCCTGCACCAGCGGACCGCGCCGCTCGGCGTGGTTGGGGATGGTCGACACCGCGCAGCGTACCCCGCCGTGCTTGATCTGCTCGATCCGCTGGCCGATGAGGCCGTCCTGCACCGGCGCGGTGTAGAGCTTCTGGAGGAGGAGGTTGATCTTCTCCGGCGGGGTGTCGGCGATCTCCCGGATCGCCTCGGTCGGGTCCTCGTAGCGGGTCTGCAGCCCGTCGAGGTTGAGCACCCCGAGGCCGCCGAGCCGGCCCATCGACACCGCGAAGCGGGGATTGACCACACCGTCCATGGCCGCCGCCAGGATGGGGATGTCGAAGGTCTCACCGTCGAGCTGGAAGGAGACGTCGATCTCCTGGGGATTGATGGTCACCGTGCCGGGGACCAGGGCCACCTCGTCGAAACCGTAGGCGCGCCGTGCCCGCTTCCCTCGTCCTAGCTCGAACTCCATGCGACCTCCGTTGCGACGACGTGGCGCGCGCCCGCCGGGGTCTCGGGTAGACGACGAGCGCCCAGCGCAGCGATGGGCCGCACTGGGCGCTCGTCTCCCCGAGGAGCCGGAGATGTCCTCACCGGCTGGGGCATGCGCGGCACGTCGTCATGGCCATCCAGGTGGGCACGAAGCATACCAGAGAACCCGCCGAGCGGGCGCCCGGCCCCACCTCATGTTGTGGCCCGGTCAGCCCCCACCCACCAGATGTGGGAAACGGATCAGGGACCGGCCGACGCGCTCGGTGACGAGGCCGCCGACGGTGACGGCGAGGCCCCTGTGGTCGGTGACGGAGACGGTGCCGGCGACGGGGCCGGGCTCGGAGTCGGCGGCTCGGGCGACGGCGATGGCGGCGGTGTCACCGGCACGATCGGGGGCGAGGTCGGCCCCTGGGAGGGCGGCGGCCCGCTGGCCGGCGGCGGCGGGGTGGGCGCCGGCTTCGCCGTCGGCGAGGGCTTCGGCGTGGGCGTCGGCGAGGGCTTCGGCGTGGGCGCGGGCGTCGGCGCCGGGGTGAGCACCGGGAAGGGCACCGAGGCCGCGGTGGGCGCCGGGGTCGCCGGGGTGGTGGTCGGGGTGTCGGTGAGGACCGCCCGCCAGACCATCCGGTCGTAGTCCTGGAACCACGGAGTGCAGGTGATCAGGGTGAGCTCCGCGTCACCGGTCTGGCCGAGCTGGGTCACCTTGTCGGGTGCGAGCGTCTGCTGCGAGGTGATCCGGTAGTGCCAGACGGTGCAGTTGCGGTCCTGCACCTCGACGGTGTCGCCGGGCTTCAGCTGGTCGATATTCTGGAAGTGGGGCTCGCGGTGGAAGGCGATGATGTCGTTGCCGACCGCGCCAGGGGCGGCGGTGCCGGTGTAGTGGACCATCGAGCGCGAGAGCAGCAGGTTCCAGTCGCCGTCGCCCGCGACGCCGGAGTATCCGTACTGCTTGAGGCTGGGGAAGTTGACGAGCGCGTACGACTCCGCCGGGCTCGAGCTGCCGCAGGTCGCGGCGCCGGCCGCGTCGGCGGTGTCGGGCAGGCTGCCCACCATCGCCTTCGAGCCGCCCTTGTTCCACTGTTGGAGGGCGTTGTCGTCGGCCAGCCCGCGGTTGTGGACGCCGATCAGGGGGACGGCGACGATGCCGACGCCGGTGGCGATGAGCGCCACCCCGGCGAGGCTGAGGAGGTGGCGCGGCTGCGGCCGTCCCAGCCGGCGGGGGGCCCGGCGGGAGATCCACCAGGCGACGACGAGGAGCGGGGTGAGCGCGGCGCCGAGGAGCGCGCGGAGACGCGCACGAGATCGCCGCCAGGGGGTGGGGACGTCCTCCGCCACCGCGCGGGCGAGCTCGCCGATCTCCTCGTAGTCGGCCGCGAGCTGATCGCGCAGCTTGGGCCAGCCCTTCCTCTCGGTCGCCATCGCGACCACGGTACACCGCCGTGACGCAATCTCAACCGAGGCCGCGTTTTGTCACGCGACCATCACGAAACGCCACCGAACCGTCATGGCCCGGCGGGGTGGGCACCCTCGAGCAGCCGCGGACGGACGCCGGGCTCGGCGGCCGCCACCTCGACGATGGCGGCGGCGCCGGCGCGGCGGCCCGCGGCGTAGTCGTGGAGCACCTCCGCGCTGCTCCGGCGCGGCTCCCAGCCGAAGCGCTCGCGCAGCCGGCCGATGTCGACGGCCCGGCCGTACTGGATGAGCCGGAGCAGGTGGGGCGGCCAGTCGAGCAGCCCCAGCCGGCGCAGTGCCAGCGTCGCCAGGTTCCCGCCCACCGGCGGGATCACCGGGAGGCAGGGGCGCCCCAGGATCCGCGCCGCCTGGCTGAGGACGACCACGCCGGGACCGGCGACGTTGTACGCGCCGGGGTGGTTCTCGAGGGTGGCGCGGAGCAGCGCCTCGACCGCGTCCTCCTCGTGGAGGAACTGGAGGCGGGGGTCGAAGCCCAGCACGGTGGGCACCGCGGGGAGCCCGAAGTACGCCTGGAACGGGGTCTGCAGCAGCGGCCCGAGCACGTTGGTGAAGCGCAGCACCGTGACCGTCGCCCCCGGCTGGCGGAGCGCGAAGTCGCGCACGTAGGACTCGACCTCGACGATGTCGCGGCTGAAGGCGTCCTGCGGGGGCCTGCGCCGGGTCATGTCCTCGGTCCAGACCGAGGGGTCGTCGGGCTCGCTCCCGTAGATCGCGGTGCTCGACTTGACCAGCAGCTTGCGCACCGGGCTGTCGGACCCGCTGCACGCCGCCAGCAGGTTCATGCTCCCGATCACGTTGGTCTCGTGCGCCACCCGCGCGGTGGTGCGCCGGGGGTCGACGATGAGGTTGGTGTGCACCACCGTGTCGATGCCCAGCGCACGGACCAGCTTGCCCACCAGGCTGTGGCGCAGGTCGGCGCGGATGAAGTCGGTGCGGGCGAGGTCGTTCGCCGGCTCGCGGACGTCGATGCCGACGATCTGCTCCACCGAGGGGTCGGCCTCGAGCCGCTGAGCGAGCTCGTAGCCCCAGAAGCGGCTGATCCCGGTGATGAGGACCCGCTGGCGTCGCACCGACCGATGGTAGCAGTGGCCCGTCGTGACCCCGCCCTCACGTCTTGCGGTCGAATTGAGCGTCTCGGAACGTGCGGGGTCCTGTAACCGGGCCGTGGCCACGCCCTGTGATGCGTTGCGATAGACCTGTTTGCACACTTTCGCTCGATGGACCGCCTCACCTCCACTCCCACCTTGGACCTCTTGACCAGCCACGACCCCACCGACCAGGCTCCCGCCGGCGAGACCACCATCCTGGTCATCGACGACGATCCCACCATGGGGACGATGCTGACCATGCTCGGCCGCGAGCACGGCTTCACCGTCCAGGTGGCGACGGACGGATTCGAGGGATTGCGTCTCGCCGAGCAGTCCGACGCGGACCTGATCGTCCTCGACCTCAACCTGCCGAGGCTGACCGGACTGGACGTCTGCCGCCGCATCCGCTCCGCCGGGATCGAGGTGCCCATCCTCATGGTGTCGGCCAATCACGACGTCGTCGACGTCGTCGTGGGACTGGAGATCGGCGCCGACGACTACGTCACCAAGCCCTTCGAGCTGCGGGAGCTCGCCGCCCGCATCGGCGCCCAGCTCCGCCGCCAGCGCCGCAGCGCCGCCCAGGTGCGCCCCGGCCGTCTCAAGTTCCCCGGACTGGTGATCGACTTCGGTCGCCACGAGGTGCTGCGCGACGGCGAGGCGGTGGGCCTCACCCCCACCGAGTTCAACCTGCTCGCCCTGCTCGCCACCCGTCCCGGCCGCGTCGTCTCCCGCGCGGAGATGATCCAGCAGGTCTGGGGACAGGGCGCCGAGCTCGACGCCCGCAGCGTCGACGCCCACGTCTACCGCCTCCGCCGCAAGATCGAACCCAACAACGAGCACCCGACGTATGTGCACGCTGTTCCGGGTGTCGG
>DATARS010000014.1:0-14770 GCA_036269455.1 Candidatus Dormiibacterota bacterium
ACCCCCTTGTCGTCGGCCATTCCCGGGTTGAGGGTGTAGAGGATGTCGCCGGCGGGCCCCGCGCAGGTGCCCTTGTGGATGTGCGAGGGCAGCGCGACCTTGGGGTTGGCCCCGGTCACGTGGAGGTGGACGGTCAGCACCGTGGTGGCGGCGTCGTAGGCGATGGCGGCGGTGCCGGTGGGGACGTGGGCGAGCTGCGCGCTGGCGCTCTCCGCGCTCACCACGGGCTGCGCCGAGGGTGGCGCACTGCCGCCTCCGCACGCGGCCAGCGTGGCCGCCGCGGCCATTGCCCCCAGGATCCCCGGACGTGCGCGCGTGACCATCACGGCATCGACCTCCCTCACACTTCCCTGCGACGCGCGATTCTACGCGGCGCGGCTCGGGTCCCGGGAGGTCAGTGGACCACGTAGTCGGAGAGCATCCCCGCGGAGATGTGGTCGGCGACGTGGCAGTGATACAGCCAGGTGCCGGGGTCGTCGGGGACCATGTCGGCCACCACCATCGTCGCGGGCAGCAGGGAGAGCACGTCGGTGCGCATCCCCATCGCCACCACCGTGTTGCCGTGGAAGTGCGGGGTGTGGAGGTCGACCTCGGTGCCCATCCCCATCACGTACCAGCGAACGTGCTCGCCGCGCTTCATCTCCAGCCCGGGGAGGTTGCCGAAGACATAGCCGTTGATCACGTGCTTCCGGTTGCTCTCCATGAAGTCGGGGTCCTCCTTCCTGACCGACCCCGGATTGGAGGTGTAGGTCCTGATGTTGTCGTCGAGCCAGGGACTGCGGTTCTCGTCGGAGACCATGAACATGGTCATGAACTCGCGGTCGACGTCCCGGGGGCTGCCGTCGGCGCGGGCCATGCGCCGGCGGGTGACGACGATCCCTCCCATCAGCCCGGCGTAGGTGTCGAGGACCTCGTCGGTGTGGGAGTGGTACATCCACATCACCGAGCTGGAGTCCATGGGGCCGGGCCCGGCCCGCTCGGGCACCCTCCAGACGTAGGTGTGGGTGCCCCCGTGGGGCACCGAGTCGTCGGCCTTGGCGGCGCCGGTGGTGCCGTCGTCGTAGAGGGCGCCCTCCGACGACTTGTCGTAGAAGACGCCGTGCGGGTGCATGCTCGCGGGCAGCGAGGTGTTGTTCCTGAACACCACCCGGATGGTGTCGCCCACCTCGGCGTGGATCACCGGTCCGAGCAGCCCGAGGTGCCTCCAGGCGTCGGGGCGGGGCATCAGCCGGGAGAAGGTGCCGTCGGTGTACTCGCGGAAGAGCGACTTCCTGTTGACCCGGCCGATCCGGTCGGGGCCGCTCGCCATGTACACGTTCTCGGCGTCGCCGAAGGGCCGGCCGGTGATCAGGTTCCTCCCACTCGGGGCGTAGTCCCAGGCCACCTCGTCGGCGGCGATGTAGTGGACCCGGGTCTGGCCGGCGCCAGAGGCGGGGGCGGCCCCGGTGGAGGGGGCGTCCACGCTGCTGCACGCCGGCAGCAGCACGACGAGCGCGAGAAGCACCGCCCAGCGCCCGGGTCCCCACACCCCTGGTGGCATCGCCCGCCTCCTTGCATCTCCCTAAGGGTGTGTTTATATTAGACATAACCTGCAACTTAGGGGAAGCTAATATGATGGCTCTCGAGCCGGCCGGGGCGGTCGAGGCTCCGGCCGGGCCCGACGGCGAGGCGTTGCGCGCGAGCTGCCTGGTGCCCTGCATGCCGCTCCTCCTCCGCGAGCGCCCCGCCGATTCGAGGAGCCTCGCCGAGGGGCTGTGCGCCTTCGGCTTCCGCTGCGACGCGCGAGCCGCCGGGCGGCGCCTGCGCTCGCTGGAGCGTGGTGCTCTGGTGCAGCGGTGCGCCGTTCCGGGCCGGTACCGGCTCACCCGCCGCGGGCGCAGCCGCCTCGACGCCTCGGCCCGGGCGCTCGCCGCGATCAGCCGCCGGCTCGAGGCGTTCTTCGGTCGGTGCGAGACCCGTCAGGCCTCCGGGTCGGGAAGCGGAGCCGGCGCCGGGGCGCCGTGGCACTCGGGGCAGAGACCCTCGACGGTGAGGACGCTGTCGCCGACGTGATAGCCGTGGCGCTCGCGGAGCCTGCGGGCGAGCGGCGCCACGTCCTCGGCGGAGATCTCGACCATCTGCCGGCAGCGCACGCAGACCAGGTGGTGGTGGGCGTCGGCGCTCTCGAGCTCGAACTGGGCGGTGTCGCCGCCGAGCCGGGTCTGGCGCACCAGCCCGATCCCGGTGAGGGTCTCGAGCACCCGGTAGACGGTGGATCGGTTGAGGGTGGCGTACTGCTCGCTCACCGACCGCCACACCTCCTCGGCGGTCATGTGGCGGCCACCCGCGTCGCGCAGCGTCTGGAGGATGAGCTGGCGCTGCGGCGTCCAGCGGAGCCCGGCCGCCCGCACCGCCGAGGCGTGGTCCGACCCCTGCCCGGGTGACCTCTGCGCGCCAGCCATGGTGCCATCATGCACCGGTCCCGGGCCCCGCCGGGGAGCCCAACCGTGGCGGCGGCCCACTCGGAGGCAGTGCACCGTGACCCTCGACGACACCACGATGGCGGCCCTGACGGAGCAGTCCCAGGACCTCCACAGCGGCGCGATGCGGCGCACCCACGACGCCCTCGACGGACTCGTCGACGCCGGCATGGAGCGGCGCGGCTTCCTGCGCCGCTCGCTGGTCGCCGCCGGCGCGGTCGGCGGCGGGGCGCTCGCCGCCTCGCTGCTCCAGCGCGTCTTCGTCACCGCGTCCGCGGCCAGCTCGGCCGACGTGATGATGGTGCAGACCGCGGCGGCGATCGAGAACCTCGCGATCGCGGTCTACAACCGTGCGCTGACCCTGCCGAAGTCGGTGAGCGGCGCCTCGATCCCGGCGGTCGCGGCCTTCGTGACCATGACGATCAAGCAGCACACCGACCACGCCACCGCCTTCAACGCGGCCGCGAAGAAGCTCGGGGGCGCGGCCCAGACGAGGATCGATCAGACCGTCTACGACGCCGTGGTCACCCCGGCGCTCGCGAGGGCCAGGGGACCTGCCGACGTCGTCGCGCTCGCCCAGAGCCTCGAGGACACCGCCGCCCAGACCTACGTGAAGTTCGGCGGCGACGTCGACGACAAGGACGCGCTCAACGTGTTCGCGATCGTCGCCCCGGTGGAGGCGCAGCACAGCGCGGTGCTGCTCGCGGTCCGGGCGCTCCTCGCCGGGGGCACGCCGGAGCTGATCACCCTCACCCCGCGGGTCGACGCCGCGAAGCTGCCGGCGGCGGCGGGCTCGGCGGGCTTCCCCAGGAGCTTCTACCCGACCTCGGCGGCACGGCCCGCGAACGAGGGGGCGGGGCGGTGATGGAGATGTCCGAGAGCGAGCTGCTCGCCATGACGCGCGAGGTCGACCAGATGCACCGCGACCTGTTCGGGCGCTTCCGCGCGGCGGTCGCGGAGGTCACCGAGGGCCGGCGCGCCACCCGGCGCACCCTTCTGCGTGGCGGCCTGGCCGCCGCCGGGACGCTCGGCGGCGGCGCCGTCCTCGCCGCCTGCGGCGGCTCCAACCCGCCCTCCGGGTCGGTGAACACCTCGAGCAGCACCTCCGCGGAGAACATCGACCTGACCGTCGCCCGGCTGGCGGCGAGCCTCGAGGTGCTCGCGGTGAACACCTATCAGAGCGTGCTCGACGCCGCCGGCAGGGGTTCGCTCGGCACCGTCCCCCCGGCGGTGGCCACCTTCGTCACCACCGCGAGGATGCAGCACGCCGACCACGCCAGCGCCTGGAACAGCGCGCTCACCGGCGCGGGGCTGGCGGCGCAGACGGCTCCCGACCCCCACTACAACAAGGAGGTCCAGGGCCGGCTGCCCATCGTGAAGACCGTCACCGACGCCGCCGAGCTCGCCCTGACCCTGGAGACGGTCGCGCTCGAGACGTACACCGCCACCCTGGGGCTGGTCGCCGACAGGAGGCACCGCCTGGTGGCGCTGACCATCGCCCCGGTGGAGGCGCAGCACGTCGCCATCCTCAACTACCTGCTCGGCCGCTACCCCGTGCCCGACGGCTTCATCAGGACCGACATGGCCGCGTCGCCCGGCGACCTGTCCGAGAAGGGCTAGGCGGCACCGCTCTGCGATCGATCAGAAGCCGAGCGGCTCCCGCACCAGGATCGCGGTCACCCGGCCGGGGCTGAGCACCCGGTTGACGACCAGCACGTTGTTCACGCCGCTCGGGACGCCGTAGGTCCCGAGCGCGCGCTCGTTCTCCAGGGGGTAGCAGTACTCGCGCACCCGGCGCAGCCCGGTCTCGAGGTCGGGGACGAGCTTCTGACCGCCGACCACCAGGATCACCCGCCCCGCGCCGGAGGCGATCGGTCCCAGCTGGCTGCCGCTCGCCGAGGCGATGATCAGCGAGCCGCCCTCGGTGAGCGCGTGGACGCTGCCGACCACGTGGTCCGGGGCGGCGGCGAGCTTGCGCATCTCCCGCTTCTGCATCTCCCGGTCCATCTGGTAGAGCTCGAGGCGGACCGCGCGGTAGCGCCCGGAGCGCTCGATGTCCTCGGCGATCCCGATCGTCTCCAGCGTCCGCGAGGTGTTGTTGAACACCTCGGCGCCGTCGGGGAGGCGGTCGAGCACCGCCTGCCGCGCCTCGGCGCCGGAGCCCACCACCAGCGCCTCGATGCCGTTGCCGCGGAGCGCGGCGGCGGCGGCGTCCAGGCGCTCGACGGGGGCGACGGTGGCGAACTCGGGGTTCGGCGCCAGCAGCTCAGTCACCGCCGGTCTCGGCGAGGTATCGGTGCACCAGCGCCACCGCCATCGCGCCCTCCCCGGTGGCGGCGGCGCAGCGCTTGATCGAGCCGCTGCGCACGTCGCCGGCGGCGAAGAGCCCGGGCAGGTTGGTCTCCAGCGGCAGCGGCTGGCGCGCCAGCGGCCAGCCCTCGGGCATCCCGCCGGAGGCGAGCTCGGTGCCGGTGACGAAGTAGCCGGACGAGTCCTGGACGAGCGGCAGCGCCTGCACGGGCTTGGTGCGCGGCACCCCGCCGATGCAGATGAACAGCGCCGACGCGCGCACCGTCTCCTCGGTCCCGCCCCGGCTCGCGACGCGGATCGCCTCGAGGTGGGCGTCGCCCTCGACCCCCACCACCTGGGTGCCGCAGCGCACCTCGATGTTCTCGGTGGTCGCGAGCTTGTCGAGGAGGTACTGCGACATCGAGGCGGCGAGCGACGGTCCCCGCACCAGCAGGGTCACCTGCCCCGCGTACCGCGAGAAGCGCATGCACGCCTGGCCCGCGGAGTTGCCTCCGCCGACGATGACGACGTGGGCGCCGCGGCATCCCGGCGCCTCGCTCGGACCCGCGCCGTAGTAGACGCCGGCGCCGAGCATCCGGTCGACGCCGGGGAGGTCGAGGCGACGCCACTCCACCCCGGTCGCGCTGATCAGCGCGCGCGCCGTGATCCTCGTCCCGTCGGAGAGCCGGGTGAGGAAGCGGCCGCCGGCGAAGTCGAGGCCGACGACCGGTCGCGCCAGCAGGATCTCGGCGCCGAACTGCTCCGCCTGGGTGGTGGCGCGCGAGGCGAGCTGGCTGCCGCTGATCCCGCCGGGGAAGCCGAGGTAGTTCTCGATCATCGAGGTGGTGCCGGCCTGGCCGCCGGGGGCCACCGCCTCGACCACCACGGTGCGCAGGCCCTCGGACGCCCCGTACACCGCGGCGGCGAGACCGGCGGGACCGGCGCCGACGATGGTGAGGTCGTACTCCGAGAGCCGCGGCGCGGCGATCATGCCCAGCCCGGCGGCGACCGTCTCGACGGTCGCACCCTCGAGCCGGGCGCCGTTGGGGAGGGTGACCAGGGGGAGTCGGGCGTCCTCGCCGGGCGGCTGCTCGTCGGCGTCGACCCAGTCGTACGGCCGCCCGTTGCGGGTGAGGAAGTCGCGGATGGCGTAGGCGTCGACGGATGCCCGGGACCCGATCAGCACCACCGACGGGGTGACCGGACGGGAGTCGTAGTCGAACAAGCCGCTAGGGGTGGGAGGGCGCGGGCGGCGCGCCCTCGAGCTCGAAGGCGAGGGCGTCGACGTAGCACCAGTACCAGTCCTCGCCGGGCTCGTAGGAGCGGATGATCGGATGCGCGACGGCGCGGAAGTGGCCGGTGGCGTGGCGGCCCGGGGAGTTGTCACAACAGCCCACGTGTCCGCATTGCTGACAGGCCCGGAGGTGGACCCAGTCGTGCCGGCCCTGTGCCAGGCAGTCCTCGCAGCCGGTGGACGAGGGGGTGACGTCGACGATCTGATCGAGATGCAGGCAGGTCGCGCTCATGGGCGACCAGTGTAGTTCGCGATCTCGATGTGGTGAGTCGAGGGCCGCGGAGCTAGAGTGCGTATGCAGCCATTCGTGACCAGCACATCGTCTAGCGGGGGTGCATGTGCCATGCGCAGCCGGCTCCGGCTCTTCCTGTCCCTCCTCGTCCTGCTGACCGCTGTCCTGGCGTGGCCGGGCCCGGCCGGCAGCGCCGCGGCCGCGCCGGCCTGGGCCGCCGCGAAGTCGGCGACCATCCACCCTGGCGTCCAGCTCTTCACCAAGGGCGCGCAGTGCACCGCCAACTTCATCTACTTCGACGGCGCCACCACCTACATCGGCCAGGCGGCGCACTGCTCGGGCACCGGCGGCAGCAGCGAGACCAACGGCTGCACCGCGGCGTCGCTGCCGCTGGGCACACCGGTGTCGGTCACCGGCGCCAAGCACCCCGGCACCCTCGTCTACAACTCCTGGCTCACCATGCAGGGCCTCCACGAGAAGGACGCCGCCAGCTGCGAGTACAACGACCTCGCCCTGGTGCGCCTCGACCCCGAGGACGTCGCCAGCGTCAATCCCTCCGTGCCCGTCTGGGGCGGCCCCACCGGGGTGCGCACCGCCGGCACGAAGGCCGGGGACGCCGTGTACTCCTACGGCAACTCCCAGCTCGGCCTCGGCACCGGCGCCATCAGCCGCAAGCAGGGCACCAGCGACGGTGACAAGGGCGCGGGGTGGAGCCACACCGTGACCACCAACCCCCCCGGCGTGCCCGGCGACTCCGGCAGCGGGTTCATCGACGGCCAGGGCGCCGCGCTCGGCATCCTCAGCACCCTCGAGGTCGCCCCCGGCCCCGGCACCAATGGCGTCGGCGACCTGGCCCACGAGCTCGCCTACATGCGGGCGCACTCCGCCTTCACCGCGGTCGAGCTCGTGTTCGGCACCGAGCCGTTCACCGCCTCGGGACGATAGGTCGGGGCCTGCCCCGGCACCGCCCAGAGCGGGCCGTCGATCTCCACGCCCACCGCGGCGCCGGGCTCGACGGCGACGCCGCCGCGGGTGCGTGCGGTGAGCGCCAGCGCCCCGCGCTCGGTGTCGACGAGCAGCTCGAGCCGGGCGCCGTTGCCCTGGTACTCGGAGCTCGCCACCCGCCCGCGCAGCGTCCCGGCGCCGCCGGGGGTGACCAGCACCTGCTCGGGCCGCACCACCGCGAGGGCCGGTCCCGAGTCGACCGTGCAGGCGGGGTCGAGGACGATCCGCCCGAGTGTGGTGTGCAGGGCGCCCCCGGCGATGGTCGCGGGCAGGAGCGTCGCCTCGCCGACGAACTCGGCGACGGCGGCGTCGGCCGGCCGCCCGTACACCGCGGCGGGCTCTCCCGACTGCACCACCCGGCCGTCGCGGATCACCGCGACGGTGTCGGCGAGGGAGAGCGCCTCGGTCTGGTCGTGGGTGACCAGCACCGCGGTGACCCCGGTGGCCCGGAGGATGGCGCGAACGTCGGCGCGGAGCCGGGCGCGGAGGGCGGCGTCGAGGGAGGAGAACGGCTCGTCGAGGAGGACGAGCTCGGGCTCGCAGGCGAGCGCCCGGGCGAGGGCGACGCGCTGCTGCTGCCCGCCCGAGAGCTGATGCGGATGGCAGCGCTCGGTCCCCCCGAGCCCGACCAGCTCGAGCAGCTCGGCGACCCGTGCCTCGCGCTCGCGGCGGCGCCGCCCGCCCCGGCCGCTGAGGCCGAAGCCGACGTTGCCGGCCACCGAGAGGTGGGGGAACATCGCCCCCTCCTGGGGCACGTAGCCGATCCGGCGCTGCTCCGGCCGCATCCGCCGGCGGCCGTCGTCGACCACGGTGGCGCCGATGCGCACCCGGCCGCGGCCGGCGGGGAGGAAGCCGGCGAGCACCCGCAGCAGGGTGGTCTTGCCGCACCCGGAGGCCCCGAGGACGCAGGCGAGCCCGCCGCCGCGGACGCGCAGGTCGACGCCGTGGAGCACCGGGGTCGCCCCGTAGGAGGCATGGAGGCCCTCGACCTCGAGCGCGCGGGTCGCGGCGCTCACGACCGTGCCAGCCCCATGCGGGTGAGCAGGAACACCGGCACCGCCGAGGTGAGCACCATCACCGCCGCGTAGGGGGCCGCGGCTCCGTAGGCGAGGTTGGAGGTGTAGAGCCAGAACTGGGTCGCGAGCGTCTCCACCCCGGTCGGGCGGAGCAGCAGGGTGGCGGTGAGCTCGGTGGTCGCCGAGAGCGACACCAGCGCCGCCGCCGCCGCCAGCCCGGGGAGCAGCAGGGGCACGGTCACCCGGCGCAGCGCCCCGAACCAGCTCTCGCCGAGCGAACGGGCGGTGTCCTCGAGCTCGGCGGGCACCCGGGCGAGGGCGGCGCGCACCGCCACCAGCCCCAGCGGGAAGAAGAGCACGACGTAGCCCGCCTCGAGCAGCGCGGTGCTCTGGTAGAGGGGGCGGAGGTGGTGGACGGCGACGCTCACCACGGTGAGGCCGACGGCGACGCCGGGGAGGGCGCGCACCAGGTAGGCGCTGCGCTCCAGGGTGTTCGACAGCGGCGAGGGGTGGCGCAGCGAGAGCACCGCGACCGGGAGCGCGAGCGCCGTCGCCACCGCGGCGGCGCCGGCGCCGAGCAGCAGCGACTCGACGGTGGCGCCGACGACCGATCCCGAGGGCAGGGTGGTGGAGCTGCCCCGGATCATCCAGTAGGCGATCGACCCCACCGGCACCCCGAGCGAGAGCACCACCAGCGCCGCCATCGCCAGCAGCGCCGCCGGGGTCGCCCGGCCCAGCCGCACCCGGGTGGCGGTGCGCGCCGCCCGGGCGCCGGGATGGCGGGTGCGACCGCCGAGCGCGTACTCGCCGCCGAGGAGCAGCACGCCCATCAGGCAGAGCACCAGGGTGAGCAGCGAGGCCGAGGCGGCGTCGAAGCCGAGGGTGTACTGGGTGAAGATCGCGGTGGCGAAGGTGCGGAAGCGCAGCACCGCGAAGGTGCCGTACTCGGCGAGGAGGTAGAGCCCGACAACCAGGGTGCCGCCGAGCATCGCGGTGCGCACCGAGGGGAGGGTGACGCGGAGGAAGCGGCGCAGCGGGCCGGCGCCCAGACTGCGGGCGACGTCGTCGAGCGCCGGGTCACTGCGCCGCAGCGCCGCCGCCACCGGCAGGTAGACCCAGGGGTAGAGCGAGAACGTCATCACCAGCCAGGCGCCGCCGAAGCCCTGGACGCGTGGCATCAGCGAGACCCAGCCGCTCCCGGCGACGAACTCCGGGACCGCCAGCGGCAGCACCAGCAGCACCGCGAGCAGCGGCCGCAGCGGGAGGTCGGTGCGCTCGACGAGCCAGGCGGCGCCGACGCCGATCGCCGCGCACGAGGCGGTCACCGCCGCGGTGAGGGTGACGGTGTTGCGGAGCAGCTCGGGCACCAGCGGGAGCGAGAGCAGGTGGGCGGCCCGCCGAGGTCCGACGCTGACCGCCTGCACCACCACTCCGAGGACGGGGAGGAGGAGCACCGCCGCGATCGCGACGACGCCGAGGGTGAGCGCCCGCGGCGCCGGCCGCCGTGGCGCCGCCGCCGCAGCCGGCCGCGCCGCGGCGCGGCCGCCGGTCAGCGTCGCCCGTGCCAGCACTAGAGCAGCCCGACCTGCTGGAGGAGGTCCAGCGCCTCCCTGCCGTCGCCGAGGTCGACCACCGGGTCGGCGACTCCGGCGTTGGCGGGCAGCCGCATGTCCTGCACGCCCGGGAGCAGCGGATACTCCCAGCTCTCGCTGGTGGCGACGATCTGCTGGGCGGGCCGGCTCACCAGGTAGGCGACGAACTGCTGGGCCTGGGCCCTGTGCTGGCTCGAGGCGAGCACCGCGGCGCCGGAGACGTCGACCATGCCGCCCGGGTCCGCCGGCGAGAAGTACCTCAGGGCCGAGTGGACGTTGCCGGCGCCGACCTCGTCGCGCATCCGGTACCAGTAGTAGTGGTCGACCATCCCCATGGCGACCTCGCCGCGGTTCACCGCGGTGATCAGCGACTCGTTGCTGTCGTAGACCTTGGCGTTGTCCTTCAGAGCGCTCGCCCAGGCGACGGCGCCGTCGTGGCCCCTGGCGGCGATCACCCGGGTGACCACCGGCTGGAAGTCCGTCTCCGACGGCGCCACCCCGAGCCTGCCCTTGAGCTGGGGCTTCTCGAGGTCGAGCACCGAGGTGGGCAGGTCCCTGGCGGCGGGCGCGTCGGTGTTGTAGACGAGCGCCGCGGCGCGGGCCGAGACCCCGACCCAGTGACCGGTGGGCGAGCTCGCCGCCTTCGGCACCAGCGCCAGCGTCGACGGCGTGATCGCGGCGAGCAGCCTCTTTTCGTCGAGGACCCCGAGCGACGGCGGGTTCTCGGCGAAGAAGACGTCGGCGGGGGTCGACGAGCCCTCCTCGAGCAGCTGGTTGGCGAGGTCGGCCTCGTCGCCGGAGCGCACGTGGACCTCGATGCCGGTGCGCTGCTGGAAGTCCTGGACGAGGGCGCCGACGGTCTGCTGGTGCTGCCCGCTGTACACGGTGAGGGTGCCGGCGGAGCCCACCTCGCGCGAGGCCGGCTTGACCGCGGGGGCCGGAGCATCCGACCCGCAGCCGGCGAGCAGGATCACCGAGGCCCCCGCGAGCGCCATGCCGGCCACCGGGAAGAGCTGTCGTCTCGACGTCATCCCTGGCCCCCTCAGCGCACATTTAGGTGGAGCTAAGCTCCGGGGTAGCCTAGCCTAACGCCGGGATCGCCGCAAGGCCCTACATCCCGGCCCCGAGCACGGTGGCGCCGATCCAGGAGAGGATGTCCGGCGCCAGCTCGGTGAGCGGGCGCCCCGGATCGCGTTCGATCCGGTCGCAGGCAAGCTCGCGCACGGCGTAGACCAGACCGTGGTACACGCTCTCCGGCAGCGAGCCGAGCCGCGGGTCGGTGGCGCGCATCCGCCGGTGGCGCTCGGCGAGCAGGGCGGCGAAGGCCGAGTGCATCTCCCGGCGCCGCCGGCGCGCCTCGGCGCCCGCGCCGCTCATCTCGACGAGGAAGGCACGGGCGCAGGCGGGCTCGGCGTCGAGGGTGGTCAGGTAGGCGTCGAGGGTGCTTGCGATGAAGTCGTGCCAGTCGCCGGCGGCCAGGGTCACCGCGGCCATCCGCCGCAGCAGCGCCTGGGCGAAGGCGTCGTATGCGGCGAGGAAGCACTCCTCCTTATCGTGGAAGTGCTCGTAGAAGCGGTTGGGGGCGACCCGCGCCCGGCGCGCCGCCTCGGTGATGGTCAGGCTCGCGTAGCCGCGCTCGGCGACGAGCTCGGTCACCGCGGCGAGCAGGCGCGCCCGCTGCGACTCCGCCACCTGCTCGCGGCTGAGCGAGTGCCGTCCCGAGGGCAGTGCGGCGGCGGCGCCGAAGATCGTGCTCACCGGTTGACCTGCAGCATATAGATAAGATAGCTTATCTGGAGTCTCGTGCGACCGCCGTTCCGGCGCCGCCGCGTCCACCCGAACACCGGGGGTCAGGACATGCTTCAGAGATCGTGGCGAGGCCGGCTCGCCGTCGGGGCCGCCGCCGCCGCCGCGCTGCTGGCGGCGCCGGGGTCGCAGGCCCCCGCCGCCGCCGACGCCGCACCGTCCGCGCCCGACCAGGATCCCTTCTACCGCCCCGCGGGCCCGGTGGCCGCGATGCCGCCGGGCACCATCCTCGGTTCGCGCCCGGTGACCGTCGCCGCGCTGGGACTGCCGCTGCCGCTCAGCGCCTGGCAGCTCCGCTACGCCACCCGGGACGGCAGGGGCCGGCCGGAGGCGGCGGTCGCCACCGTGATCCTCCCCGGCAACGCCCCCCGGACCGGTCCGCGGCCGCTGGTCTCCTACCAGGTCGCCGAGGACAGCCTGGCCACGACGTGCGCTCCGAGCTACGAGATGCGCCTCGGCCGCGAGGGCGAGGAGCCGCTGATCGGCCAGGCGCTGACCATGGGATGGGCGGTGGTCGTGCCCGACTACGAGGGCCCCGACTCGCAGTGGACCGCCGGCACCCAGGCGGGGCACGCGGTGCTCGACGGCGTTCGCGCCGCGCTCCGCTTCGGTCCCGCAGGCCTCGCCGGCCCGAGCACCCCGCTGGGCCTCTGGGGCTACTCCGGCGGCGCCCAGGCGACCGCGTGGGCGACCGAGCTGCAGCCCACCTATGCGCCCGAGCTGCGCATCACCGGCGCCGCCGAGGGCGGTGTGCCCGCCGACGTCGAGCAGGTGGCGCGCACCCTCGACGGCGGGTTCGCCAGCGGCCTGCTCTTCGGCGCCGCGGTGGGGCTGAACCGTGCGTACCCGGAGATGCAGACCGACTCCATCCTCAACGCGAAGGGGAGGGCGGCCTTCGCGCGCATCGGCGGTGAGTGCATCGACCAGTTCACCCGCGAGTACGCCTTCCAGCATCTCGCCGACTACACCACCGTCGCCGACCCGCTCGCGCTCCCGGCGGTGCGCAGCGTCATCGCCGCGGACCGTCTCGGGCAGCGCATCCCCGCGGCGCCGCTCTACATCTTCCAGGCCCGCTTCGACGAGCTGATCCCGGCGAGCCAGGTGCAGGCGCTGGTCCGCACCTACTGCGCCGCGCACGCGACGGTGCAGTACCAGGAGGACCTGATCGGCGAGCACGTCACCGAGGCGGCCACCGGCGCGCCCGGCGCCGTCGCCTACCTCGCCGGCCGGTTCAACGGGCTCACCGCTCCGAGCAGCTGCTGACAGGGGGATGCAGGGGGAGGCCCCCCGCTAGTGGGCGCGTCAGCGCCCAGAGGACAGGGGGATGCAGGGGGGAGGCCCCCCGCCGGTGGGCGCCTCAGCGCCCAGAGGACCCGGACGAGGGCACCGAGGCCCGGATCGTCGTCCCCGCGCCGGGCCGGCTGTCGATCTCCAGCCGGCCCCCGGCGCCGGCGGCGCGCTCGCGCATCGAGACCAGCCCGAGGCGGCCGGGACGGACGGCGGCGGGGTCGAACCCGGCGCCGTCGTCGCTCACCTCGAGGATCACGCCGCCGCCCTGCTCGCGCAGCCGGACCTCGACCCGGCCCGGCCGGCCGTGGCGCACCGCGTTGCGCAGTGCCTCCTGGCCGATGCGGTAGAGCGCCTCGCGGGCGGCCGCCGTCAGCGCCGGCTCGACGCCGGGCACGCACTCGACGGCGACGCCGCGGTAGCGCGAGGCCACCGCCGCGGCGACCCGCTCGAGGGCGGCCCGCAGCCCCTGCTCGAGCAGCGCCCCGGGGTGGAGCTCGACGAGCAGCTCGCGCATCTCGGTCAGCGCGGTGTCGGCCATCGCCGCCACCTCCTCGAGCGCCGCCGCGGCCGCCTCGGGCTCGCCGCGGCGCAGCATCGTCAGAGTCGAGCGGGCGCCGAGCGCGACCCCGTAGATCGCCTGGGTGACCGAGTCGTGGAGCTCGCGGGCGAGCCGCTCGCGCTCCTCCTCGACGGCTCGACGGCGGGCGACGAACTGGGCGATGGCGTCGGCGACCGAGCCGAGATGGTCGATGACCGGCGGCCCGAGGGCGGTGCAGGAGAAGAGCGCCAGCACCCCGACGACGCGGCCGTCGACGATCAGCGGGTGTCCGGCGAAGGCGACCATCGCGGTGGCGCGCGCCCAGGCGTGGTCGTCGATGCGGGGGTCGTGGGCGACGTCGTTGGTCAGCACCGGCCGGCAGTCGGCGGCGATGGCGCCGATCTTCAGCTCGCCGACCCGCACCCGGCTGTGCTCGCCGTCGAGGTGGGTGTAGAGGCCGGCGCTGGCACGCAGCGCGAGGGTCTCCCCGTCGGGCTCGAGCACCCAGACGCGGGCGAAGGCGGCGTCGAGGCGCTCGACCACCGCTCCGGCGCAGCGCTGGAGCACCTCGGACATCGCGCCCCCTCTCGCCAGGGTGGTGCCGCAGTCGGCGAGGAGCGCGGTGAGGCGGCGGTAGTCGTCGGCGTCGGCTGCCATCATGCCCTCATGATCCGGGTCGTGGTGGTCGACGACCACTGGGTGGTGCGCCAGGGGCTGCGCCTCTTCCTCGACCAGCAGGAGGGGATCCGCGTCGTCGGCGAGGCGTCCGACGGCGAGGAGGCGCTCGAGGTCGTCGCCGCGCTGCGCCCCGACGTCGTGCTGATGGACCTTCTCATGCCCCGGCTCGGCGGCGTCGAGGCGACCCGGCGGCTGCGCGAGCGCTTCCCCGGGGTCGAGGTCGTGGTCCTCACCACCGTCGCCGAGGGCGAGGCGGTGGTCGGGGCGATCGCCGCCGGCGCCACCGGCTACCTGCTCAAGGAGGCGCGCGGCGAGGCGCTCGCGACCGCGGTGCGCTCCGCCGCCGAGGGCCGGGTCGAGCTCTCGCCCGAGGCCGCCCGCCGGCTGGCGACGGCGATGCGCCCGCCGCGCCACGCTCAGCCGCTCACCCCGCGGGAGCGGACCGTCCTCGCCCTGGTCGCCGACGGGCTGGCGAACAAGGAGATCGCCGCCCGGCTGCACATCAGCGAGAAGACGGTCAAGGCGCACGTCACCCGGGTGCTCGACAAGCTCGGGGTGCGCAGCCGCACCC
>DATARS010000015.1:0-32534 GCA_036269455.1 Candidatus Dormiibacterota bacterium
TCGCCGGCGACGACGAGCGGCTCGGGGTCTGCCTCGACACCTGCCACAGCTTCGCCAGCGGCTACGAGCTGCGCAGCGCCGCCGGGGTCGACTCCACCGTCGAGGAGTTCGAGCGGCAGGTCGGCTTCGACCGCCTCGCGCTCGTCCGCGCCAACGACTCCGTGGTCGAGCTCGGCGCCGCCCGAGACCGCCACGCCAACATCGGCGAGGGCTGCATCGGGGCCGCCGGCTTCGCCCGGCTCCTCGAGCACCCACGGCTGCGCGCCGTGCCGTGGATCCTCGAGGTGCCCGGCGACGGCCAGGGCCCCGACCTGAAGCAGGTGAACCGCCTCCGCGAGCTCGCCGGGCTCCCCACGGTGGCACCCGAGGCGGTCGCGCTCAAGGCTGCGCCACGATGACGGAGAGCTGGCGGAGCGGTCCGCCGGGCCGGGCGGGGATGGCTCCGTCTAGCAGGTCACGACGATGGGGTTCTGGGGCGTGCCGCCGGTGATGGTGATGGCGCAGAAGCCATTGAGCTCGTTCGGGTCGTTCGGGTTGTCGACGATGCGGATGTCGCCGCCGCTGCCGGTGATGCCGATGAACTCGTTGGTGACATGGTCCAGGAGCACGACGTCGTTGAGGGCGGGGCCGGGGCACCCGAACGGGCCGCGGGAGGAGCCGCAGAAGAACAGGGAGTTGCCGTTCGACCCGCTGGAGCTCAGCGTGTTGCCACTGGCGCCACTCATGAAGTCGATGGCGTTGTTGTTGCTGTTGCTGAAGTCGCGGACGGTGTTGTTCGGGGTGTTGGTCTCGAAGACGATGCTGTTGAAGTCGCTGGTGTTCAGGAACGCCGTCTGGCTGGGGTCGCTGAAGGTGACGCAGTTGCCGTCACTGTGGGTGAAGGAATGGTGCCCGGGCCCGGTGTGCTGCTGCCCGCCGGGGCACGTCCCGCCCGGTGTGCCGTTGGCGTGAGCGGTGACCGGGACGGCGAGGGCGAGAGCCGGGGCCGCCAGGCCGGCCACGCCGAGCAGGGTCACGGATTTCAGCACTTCCCTCTCCTCATCTCGAGCCTGGACTCGACCTCTCTCGCGGCCGGCGGGCGGCACGACTGTCGCGACACGATAGTCCCGTTGTAAGTGGTTGGCAAATCGTTCGAGGCCCACGGTCGCCACCCTGGCCGCCGATTGGCGCCACCCGGATGCGGACCCTCCGGGAGCGGGCTACTCCCCGCCGCAGACCTCGAGGTAGGCGCCGGCGATCAGGGTGTGGCCCTCGTCGGTGGGGTGGATGTCGCCGCTGCGCACCCAGGTCAGCTCGCCGCAGCGGCCCCGGAAGCGGCCGCTCACCTCGACCAGCCGCAGCCCGCGGGCGGCGGCGGCGTTGCGGATGATCCGGTTGAAGCCGCCGCGGGTGGCGCGCCGCGGGGCCATGCTGTGCGCCTCGGCGCCGTGGTTGCCCCCCTCGACGGCGTCGATCTCGAAGGGGTTGTAGACGGTTTGGATGCAGCCGACATCGGCGAGCGCCGAGCCGGTGGCGCGGAGCGCGGCCTCCAGCCGGGAGAGGATGACGCCGAGGTTGACCTCGAACTGGCGCAGCGCCTCCTCGTCGCCGAGCAGCGCCGCCTCCATGATGTCGTTGCCCCCGACGCAGAGGGCGACCGGCCCCGCCCGGCCGCCGCTGCGCGCGACGGTGACGATCAGCTCCTCGGCGCGCTCGAGCTGGCCGCTGGGGAGGAGCATCGAGGCGCTCGACTCGCCGGGGATGGCGAGGTTGATGAGCGAGAGCCCCGGGAACCGGGCGCGGAGCGCCTCGGCGAGCTGGCCCATGCAGCCGGAGGACACGTGGGAGGCGCCGATGCCGGCGATGATGCTGTCGCCGAGCGCGAGCAGGGTGGTGCCGACCGCCGCCGGGTCCCCCGGCCCCTCCGCGTACACGGAGGCGGGCGTCGGCTGTTCGGTCACGGCGCCGAAGTATACCGAGCGGCTGTCTATACTCCCGACGCCTGATGACCTCTCCCGCACGTCCGCTGCTGGGCCTCGCCGTGGCCCTGGCCTGCGCGGCCTGCGGGAGCGGGGGCTCCGGTGGCAGCGCACCCGATGCCGCCACGCTGCTCAGGCAGGGCAAGGCGGCGGTCGACGCGACCTCCGCGCTCCACTTCACCCTGAGCTCCGCCGGCGTCCCCAGCTCGGCCTCCGGGACCTACATCACCTCCGGTGACGGCGACGCGGTGCGCCCCGACGCCGTCCGCGGAACCCTCCAGGTCGTCGTCCAGGGCCTGCCCCTGCATATCAGCATCGTCTCGGTCCACGGTGTCTTCGCCGTCAAGCTGCCCTTCACCAACGGCTACCAGGCCACCGACCCCTCGAAGTACGGCTTCACCGACCCCGGCCGGCTCCTCGACCCCGGCTCGGGGCTCAGCTCGCTGATCAACGGTGCCCACGGCTCCTCCTACGCGGGCCGCGACCGCGTCAACGGCGAGGAGCTCGACGAGGTGAAGGTCACCCTGCCCGGGAGGTCGGTCGCCGACCTGCTCAGCAGCGCCGACGCCTCCCAGGACGTCCAGGGCCGGATCGGGATGGTCCCGAGCAGCCACCAGGTGCGCCGGGTGGAGCTCACCGGCCCGTTCTTCGACGCCCACCGGTCGAGCACCTACACGCTGATACTGGACAGGTATGGCGAGGGCGTCCAGATCACCCCGGCGGCCGGCTGAGGTCCCAGCGGCGGCCCCGGCCGGAGCGGCGGCGGTGACGGAGGGAGCGGGGGTGCGGCGGTTGACCTTCGCCGCCGCCGCGGTGCTGCTCGCCGCCGCCGACACCTACGTGGTGGTGCTCGCCCTGCCCAGCATCATGGGCGACGTCGGCCTCGGCCTCGACCAGCTCCAGCAGGCCGCGCCGATCATCAGCGGCTTCCTCTGCGGCTACGTCGTGGTGCTGCCGCTGCTCGGCCGGCTCTCCGACGTCTACGGCCGCCGCCCGATCCTGCTCGGCTGCCTGGCGGTCTTCGCCCTCGGCTCCGCGGTCACCGCCGGCGCCCATACCCTGGAGACGGTGGTGGCGGGCCGGACCCTCCAGGGCCTGGGCGGCGGCGGCCTGGTGCCGGTGACCCTGGCGCTCGTCGCCGACCTCTGGCCGCCGCCGCGCCGCGGGGTCCCGCTCGGGGTGGTCGGCGCCGTCCAGGAGCTCGGCAGCGTCCTCGGCCCCCTCTACGGTGCCGCGGTGGTGGCGCTCAGCGGCTGGCGGACGATCTTCTGGATCAACCTGCCGGTGGCCGCGCTGCTGGGCGCCGGGATCGGGGTCGGGCGCGCGCCGCGGCCCGCCCCGGCCCGCCCCGGGCGCTTCGACGCCGTGGGAGCCGTGCTTCTGACCGCCGGGGTGGCCGCCGGCCTGCTCGCCCTGCTCTCGCCCGCCGCCCTGACCGGCAGCGACACCGCCGGCGAGCTCTGGGCGCCGCTGCTGGGGACGAGCACCCTCACCTCGCCGCTGGCGCTCGCCGCCGCGGGACTGCTCGCGCTGCTCGCCGCCTGGGAGCTGGCGGCGCCCCGGGGAGTGCGCCCGCTGCTGCCCCTGCGCCGCGTCCCCGAGCTCGCCGGCGCCGCCGACTGGCCGGGGGCGGCGCTGCTCGGGATCGTGCTCGGCTGCGTCATCGTCGCCTTCGCCGGCGCCGACCCCAGCCGCCAGGTCGTCGCCGACTCCGCCCCGGCGCTGCTCGCCGGCGCCGCGGTCGCGGGGGGCGCCTTCGTCGCCCTCGAGCTGCGCCGGCGCGATCCGCTGGTGCCCTTCGCGGCGCTGCGCCGCCCCGCCGCCGGCGGCGCGCTGCTCGTCAACCTGCTGATCGGCGCCGCGCTGATGGCCGCGCTCGTCGACGTCCCGATCTTCGCCCGGGCGACCCGGTATCCGACCTCGCAGCTCCAGGCGGCGTTCGTGCTGGTGCGCTTCCTCGCCGCCGTGCCCGTCGGGGCGGTGCTCGGCGGGCTGACCTGCGAGCGGCTCTCACATCGCCTCACCGCCGGCGTGGGGATGCTGCTGAGCGCGGGGATGTTCGTGCTCCTCGCCGGCTGGGACGCGAACAGCCTGGGCGGCCATGTGAGCGACGTCGAGCTCGCCCTCTGCGGCCTCGGCTTCGGCCTCGCCATCGCGCCGGTGAACGCCGCGGTGCTCGGGGCGGTGCGGGGCTCGCTCCACGGTCTCGCCTCGGCGCTGGTGGTGGTGGCGCGGATGGTGGGGATGCTCGTCGGCCTCGCCGCGCTCACCGCGCTGGGGCTGCGCCGCTTCTACGAGGCCGCGGCGCACCTGCCCTCGCCGATCACGCTCTGCCCGCAGACGCCGGCGAGCTGCCCGGCGTACGAGCGGCTCGCCACCGCCGCGGTGGTCGACGAGCTCCACGTCATCTTCACCGGCGCCGCGGTCTGCGCCGCCGCCGCCGCGGTGCTCGCGCTGCTCCTGCTCCAGCGGCCCGCCGGTGACTGAGCTCCGCGTCGTGCGCCGCGCCCCCGAGGTCGAGGAGGTGGTCGACGCACTCGGCGAGGCCGCTCGCGCGCTGGGGATCGAGGCCTACCTCGTCGGCGGCTTCGTCCGCGACCGCCTGCTCGGGTCGCCGGGGCGCGACATCGACACCGTGGTCGTCGGCGAGGGCGCGCAGGAGCTGCTGCGCAGCCTGTCGTCGCGTTTCGGCTGGGGACGGCCGGTACTGCTCGAGCGCTTCGGCACCCTCCACGTCCGCGGCGACGGCTACGTCGTCGAGTCGGTGCGGGCCCGGCGCGAGCGCTACGACCCCCAGTCGCGCAAGCCCGACGTCGAGCCCGGCACCCTCGAGGAGGACGTCTGGCGGCGCGACTTCACCGTCAACACGCTCTGCCAGGAGTTCGGCGGCCGGGTGCTCGACATCACCGGACAGGGGCTCGACGACCTCGCCGCCGGGGTGCTGCGCACCCCGCTCGACCCCTCCGACACCTTCGACGAGGACCCGCTGCGGATGTTCCGCGGCGCCCGCTTCGTCGCCCAGCTCGGCTTCCGCCTTGCCCCGGGGGTTCTCGAGGCGATGCGCGAGCAGGCCGACCGCGCGGGCATCCTCAGCACCGAGCGGATCCACGACGAGCTCATCCGGCTGCTCACCTCCGCCCACGCCCGCGCCGGCATGGAGGTGCTCCGCGAGAGCGGCCTGCTCACCCGGGTGCTGCCGGAGGTGGTGGCGATGATCGGCGTCGAGCAGAGCGGCTACCACTGCTACGACGTCTACGACCACACCCTGCACGCCCTCGATCTCGCGCCGCGTGACCCGGTGACCCGGCTGGCGGTGCTCCTCCACGACGTCGGCAAGCCGCCGACCCACGCGGTCGCCGACGACGGCCGGCACACCTTCCACGACCATCCCCAGGTCGGCGCCGAGATGGCCGAGAAGATCCTCACCCGGCTGCGGTTCAGCGGCGAGGAGATCCGCGACGTCTGCGAGCTGGTGCGCCTCCACCTGCGCCCCATCCAGTACACCCACGACAGCTACGGCGACGCCGCGGTGCGCCGGCTGATCCGCGCCGCCGGGCCGCTGCGCGGGAGGCTCCTCGACGTCGCCCGCGCCGACACCCTCGCCTCGTCGTACCCCGGCACCGCGGAGATCGACGAGCTCGCCGGGCGGATGGACCGTCTCGACCAGGACGGCGGCATCTCGCGCCGGTCCGCCCCGCTCGACGGGAGGACGATCATGCGCCTCGCCGGCCGCGGCTCCGGTCCCTGGGTGGGCCGGGTGCTCGACGCGCTCACCGAGGCGATGATGGAGGGGGAGATCCCGGTGGGCGACGCCGCCGCCGCCGAGGCCTGGCTGGGCGCCCATCCCGAGCTGCTCGAGGGGGGCTGACCCGCATTCGCACCGCGTCGGGCGGGTACCATGGGCGCGCCATGATCGGCCGCGTGCGCTTGCTCAAGCGCCTCCTGCTCGACCTTCCCCGCAACCTCAAGCTCGCCTACTGCCTCTGGCTCGACCCGCGCGTGCCGGTGCGGAACAAGGCGGCCCTGGGGGCGGCGCTGGGTCTGATCGTCACCCCGTACATCAACCTGCCGGCGTGGATCCCGGTGGTCGGGGAGATGGACATCCTCGCCCTCGGCCTGCTCGCCAGCCGGCTCTTCATCGGGGCCGCTCCCGACGCGGTGGTCGCCGAGCACGAGGCCGCCATCCGGCGGCGTGAGAGCCGCTTCGACCGCGACGTCGAGTCGGGCAGGCGCGTCGCCGTCGCGCTGAGCCGCCGGCTGCCGATCGAGCGCGAGCCGTCCCAGCCCCATGCGAGCCCGACGGTGAGCGAGCCGGGGCTGCCCAGCGCCGCCGCCGGCGATCCCGGCTTCAGCGGACGCCGCTTCTCGTGGTCGGGCGAGAACCTCCCCAGCACACCCCCCGCCGACCGGCGGACCTCCGGAGTGACCCCGTGAAGGTACTGTTCCTGCAGGAAGTGACCGGAACCGCGAAACCCGGTGACGTCAAGGAGGTGTCTCCGGGGTTCGCCCGCAACTACCTCTTCCCCAAGCACCTCGCGGTGGTCGCGGACGACAAGGTGGTCGAGCAGATCCGCCAGCGCGAGGAGGCGCAGCGGCGCCGGGCGGAGAAGGCGCTCACCGACGCGAAGGAGATCGAGGGCCGGATGCGCCGCATCACCGTGACCCTCTACGCCAAGGCCGGCGAGGGCGGACGCCTCTTCGGCTCGGTGACCAACGCCGACATCGCCCAGCAGCTCAAGCGCGAGGCCGGCATCGACGTCGACAAGCGCAAGATCGAGGTCGAGCCGCCGATCCGCTCGCTCGGCCCGCACGAGGTCACCCTCAATCTCCACGCCGAGGTGACGGCGACGCTGCGCGTGGTCGTCGCCGCGAAGTGACCCCAGCCATCCAGAGAGGGGTGCCTGCGTCGCCGTGATCACGTCGTCGCCACCCGCCGGCCGCGTCCTTCCCCACGACCACGAGGCCGAGGTGTCGGTGCTCGGCGCGCTCATGGTCGATCCCAACGCGGTGGCGATGGTGCGCGACCGGCTCGTGCCCGAGGACTTCTACGCGGAGCGCCACGGGCACATCTACCGCGCCTCGCTGGCGCTCGCCGACCAGGGGCAGCCGATCGAGATGGTGACGCTGCACGCCCAGCTGGAGCGCCTGGGTGCGCTGTCCCAGTCGGGAGGGATGGATTACGTCGCCGAGCTCAGCGCCGGCGCCTTCACGGCGACGAGCGTCAAGCACTACGCCGACATCGTCTACGAGCACGCGCTCAAGCGCCGGTTGATCATCGCCGGCGGCGAGCTCGCCAGCCTCGGCTACGACGAGTCCCTCAGCGCGCTCGATGCGCTCGACCGCGCCGAGCAGCGCGTCTACGGCCTCGCCGACCAGCGCCGGGTCACCGAGGCGACCCACGTCGCCCCGGTGCTGAAGGACACCTGGACCCAGCTCGAGACCCTGCTCGGCAAGCGCCAGTTCGTCACCGGGGTGCCGACCAACTTCAGCGAGCTCGACCAGGTCACCCAGGGGCTGCAGCCGAGCGAGCTGATCATCCTCGCCGCCCGCCCGTCGGTGGGCAAGACCGCCTTCGCCCTCAACGTCGCCCGCAACGCCGCCGTGCTCGCCCACGACCCCGTCTGCATCTTCTCGCTGGAGATGTCGAAGGAGTCGCTGGTGCAGCGCCTGCTCTGCAGCGAGGCGCACGTCGACTCCTTTCTGCTCAAGACCGGCCAGGCCGACGCCCAGGTGTTCTCGCGGATCGCCCAGGCGATGGACCGCCTCACCCAGGCCGACCTCTACATCGACGACACCCCGGCACTCTCGATCAACGCGCTGCGCAGCCGCGCGCGGCGGATGAAGGCGCAGTACGGCATCAAGCTGATCGTCGTCGACTACCTGCAGCTGATGCGCGGCGGCCGCCAGGAGTCCCGCGTCCAGGAGGTGTCGGACATCTCCTCGGGGCTGAAGTCGATCGCCAAGGAGCTGCAGACCCCGGTGCTCGCCCTCTCCCAGCTCTCCCGCGAATCCGAGCGCCGCACCGACCGCAAGCCACAGCTCAGCGATCTCCGCGACTCCGGCTCGATCGAGCAGGATGCCGACATCGTGCTCTTCCTCTACCGCAAGGGCATGCACGACCAGGAGGTCGACCGCTCGGTGACCGAGCTCATCGTCGCCAAGAACCGCAACGGCCCGGTCAAGGACATCGATCTGGTGTTCATCGCCGAGCAGACGGCGTTCCGCGAGCCCTTCCGGGGACGCGCGGCGAACTAGACCAGGCTGGGCTCGAGCCTGAGGCGCCGGGCGACGCCGGCCGCGAGGTCGGGATGCACGGCGGTCCAATACTCGACCACCCGCCTCTGCATCTCCGGGGTGACGCCCCTTCCGGCATGGCGCGCGATATTGCCGATCAGGTGCTCGCGGTCGACGGGGGAGAGCACCCTCTCCCAGAGCGCGCGCGGCTGGACCACGTCGTCGTCGTCGCGATGGAGCACCGAGGCGGTACGGACCATCTCCTCGCCGGCGTGGTACGCGTCCTCGGCGACGGCGCGGGGGCCCGCCCTCAGCGGACGGTTGATGGGCAGCTGCAGGTAGTTGGGACCGATGCGGTAGCGGTGGGTGTCCGGGTAGCTGAAGAGCCGCCCCTGGAGCATCGGGTCGGGACTGGGGCCGATGCCCGGCACCATGTTCGCCGGCTCGAACGCCGCCTGCTCGACCTCGGCGAAGTAGTTCTCGGGGTTGCGGTCGAGCACCAGGCGGCCGACCCGGATCAGCGGGTGGTCGGCGTGCGGCCAGACCTTGGTGAGGTCGAAGGGGTTGAACCGGTAGCCGGGAGCGTCGTCGAGGTTCATCACCTGCACGGACATCGTCCACGAGGGCGGGTCGCCGCTCTCGATGCTCTCGTACAGGTCGCGGATGTGATGGTCGGGGTCCTCGGCGCACATCGCGGCGGCCTCGGCGTCGGTGAAGTTGTCGATGCCCTGGTCGGTCGTGAACGTGTACTTGATCCAGAAGCGCTCGCCACCCCGGTTGACCCACATGAAGGTGTGGCTGCCGTAGCCGTTCATCGTGCGCCAGCTGCGCGGCGTGCCGCGGTCGGTCATCAGGAAGGTGACCTGGTGCGCCGACGCCGGATTGCGCGTCCAGAAGTCCCACTGCATGTCGTGGTCGCGCAGGTTGGTGTCGGGGCGCCGCTTCTGCGAGCGGATGAAGTCCGAGAACCGCCGCGGGTCGCGGATGAAGAACACCGGGGTGTTGTTCCCCACCAGGTCGTAGTTGCCATCCTCGGTGTAGAAGCGGACGGCGAATCCACGGGGATCGCGCCGCGAGTCCGCCGAGCCGAGCTCGCCGGCGACGCTGGAGAAGCGCGCGAAGACCGGTGTCCTCCTGCCCACCCCGGCGAGGAAGGCCGCCCGGGTCCACCCGGTGACGTCGTCGGTCACCTCGAAGAAGCCGTGGGCCCCGCCGCCCTTGGCGTGGACCACCCGCTCGGGCACCTGCTCGCCGTTGAACCGGGCCATCGCCGGGAGTATAGGGCGGCCCGGAACGGCCCCCGATGAGCCAAACGTACGTTTGCAGTCGAAGGGCTTGACACAGGTTGCCGGATACGATGTCGCAACATCGCGGAGACGGTCGGGGGCCTCCTTTACACTGCCGTGGGATGACTGCGCACGCGACCGGAGCGGAGACCGGCCTCGCGTCTCGGATCTCCGCGCTCCTTCACGAACGGACCGGCGACCTCGCTCGGGCATGGCCCGGTGAGCTGGCGGCGGATGGACGGTTCGCGCCGTCGGTGCCCGCCGCCGAGGCCGAGCGGTTCGTCGTCGCCGTGGCCGCGGCCGCGGTCGGACGCTTCGGAGCGCTCTCGGCCCTCTCGGGCGTCGACGTCCCCGAGCGCGACGGCCTCGCCGGCCGCCTCGAGGTGGTGCTCAGCGCGCTGGAGGCGCTGCGCCGCTCGCTGACCGCCCTCGACCGGGCCGGCTCCAACGGCTCGGCGTTCGACCCCAGCGGCACCGCCGCGGTCTTCGCCGCCGTCGGCCGCGGGCTCACCGCCCGGGCGCTCGCCGAGGTGGTGACCGCCGCGCCCGCCGCGGCGCCTCCCGCGCACGACGCCGGCGATCCCTTCGGCACCACCCCGATCGGGGTCACCCTCCACGAGCTCCGCCGGCCGCTGACGATCGTCAGCAGCTACGGCCAGCTGCTCGCCGCCGGCACCCTCGGCGAGCTCCCCGACCGCGCCGCCACCGCGGTGAACGCCCTCTGCGGCGCCACCGAGACGATGCTCCGGCTGGTCCAGGCGCTGAGCGCGGTCAACCGGCTGGAGGATCCGGCCGAGCTGCCCGCCTTCCGCGAGCTCGAGGTCGCCGCCCTCGTCGGCGCCGCCCTGGAGGAGGTCGCCACCGAGATCCAGCTGGGCGCGGTGCAGCTGGTGGTCGAGCTCGAGGACGGCCTCCGCGTCCGCGGCGACGACGAGTGGCTCGTGGTGGCGCTCACCAACCTCATCGAGAACGCGGTCAAGCACTCGCCCAACGGTGCCAGCGTCGAGATCCGCGCCCGGCGCGACGTCGGCACGGTGCGGATCACCGTCCGCGACCACGGCCCCGGCTTCCCGGCCCGCGACACCGACCGGCTCTTCGACAAGTACTTCCGCTCCGCCGCCGAGCGCGACCGCGGCATCGCCGGCACCGGCCTGGGGCTGTTCATCGTCCGAACGGTCGCCGACCGCCACCGCGGCGAGGTCAGTGCCAGCCTGCCCGAGAGCGGCGGCGCCCAGTTCGAGCTGGCGATCCCCCTCGCGTAGCCGGAGCGGCCGGGACCGTCTCCCCCGCTAGAGTCCGGAGCATGGAGACCCGGACCGAGCGTGACTCCATGGGCGAGTTCGAGGTGCCCGTCGAGGCGTACTACGGCGCCAACACGATGCGCGCGGTGGTGAACTTCCCGATCAGCGACCTCCGCCTCCCCCGCGGCTTCATCCGCGCCCTGGGGCTGATCAAGCAGGCGGCGGCGCAGACCAACGCCGAGCTGGGGCTGCTCGAGCCGCGGCTCGCCGACGCGGTGGTGCGCGCGGCCCAGGACGTCGTCGACGGCACCCTCGACGACGACTTCGTGGTCGACGTCTTCCAGACGGGCAGCGGCACCTCGACGAACATGAACGCCAACGAGGTGATCAGCAACCGGGCCATCGAGCTGCTCGGCGGCGAGAAGGGCTCGCGCACCCCGGTGCACCCCAACGACCACGTCAACCTCGGTCAGTCGAGCAACGACGTCATCCCCAGCGCCATCCACGTCGCCGCCGCGGTCGACGTCCACGACCGGCTGATCCCCGCGCTGCGGCGGCTCGAGGACTCGCTGCGGCGCAGGAGCGAGGCCCTCTGGGGGGTGATCAAGACCGGGCGCACCCACCTCCAGGACGCCACCCCGATCCGCCTCGGCCAGGAGTTCCTCGGCTGGGCGGGGCAGGCCGAGCGCAGCCGCCGCCGCGCCGCCGCCGCGCTGGAGGAGCTGAGCGAGCTCGCCCTCGGCGGCACCGCGGTCGGCACCGGGGTCAACACCCACCCCGACTTCGCCCGCATGGTCATCGAGCGCGTCGCCGGGGCGACCGGTGTGCCGCTGCGCGAGACCACCAATCACTTCCAGGCGCAGTCGCGGCTCGACGGGGTGGTCGCCGCAAGCTCGGCGATGAGGACGATCGCGGTGTCGCTGTACACCATCGCGAGCGACCTGCGGCTGCTCGGCTGCGGGCCGCGCGCGGGCATCGCGGAGATCGCCCTGCCCGCGGTGCAGCCGGGCTCCTCGATCATGCCCGGCAAGGTCAACCCGGTCATCTGCGAGTCGGTGACCATGGTCGCCGCCCAGGTGATGGGCAACGACGCCGCGGTCGCCTTCGCCGGCGCCGCGGGATCGCTCCTCGAGCTCAACGTGATGATGCCGGTCGCCGCCTACAACCTCCTCCAGTCGATCGCCATCCTCTCGACGAGCGCGGTCAACCTCGCCGAGCAGGCGATCGACGGGGTCGAGGCGACCGGGAACGGTCCACGGCTCGTCGAGCAGGGGCTGATGACCTGCACCGCGCTGGCCCCGCGGATCGGCTACGACGCCGCCGCCGCGATCGCCAAGGAGGCGTTCCGCAGCGGCCGCACCGTTCGCGAGGTGGCACGCGACCGCACCGAGCTCTCGGACGAGGAGCTCACCGAGCTGCTCGACCCCGTGCGGATGACCGAACCGGGCTGACCCCGGCGCTTATACTCCGCCGCCATGACGATCGACCAGATCCGGACGGTATGCGTCGTGGGCGCCGGCACGATGGGCAGCCAGATCGCACACCAGATCGCCCTCGGCGGCTACCCGGTCCAGCTCTACAGCCGCTCGGCCGAGCGGCTCCAGTCGGCGGTGGGCGGCACCGCCGCGCTGCTGCGCAAGCGCGTGGAGCGGGGCAAGCTCGACGCCGACGAGTGCCAGCGCGCGCTCGACCGCGTCACCACCTCGACCGACCTCGCCGAGGCCGCTGCCGGCGCCGACCTGGTGATCGAGACCATCGCCGAGGACCGCGACGCCAAGCGCGCGCTCTATCCGCAGATCGACCGCGCCGCGCCGGCGGGGGCGATCCTCGCCAGCAACTCCTCGACGATGCCGTCGTCCTTCTTCGCCGACCAGGTGAGCGACCCCTCGCGGCTGCTCAACATCCACTTCTTCAACCCGGCGCTGGTGATGCAGCTGGTCGAGGTGGTGCGCGGCCCGCACACCGGCGACGACGCCGTCGAGACCTCGATGGAGTTCGCCCGCCGGGTGGGCAAGACCCCGGTGCTGGTGCGCAAGGAGACCTACGGCTTCATCGCCAACCGCATCCTCTTCATCGCGATGCAGGAGGCCTTCAAGCTCGTCGAGGCCGGCTACTGCACCATGGAGGACTGTGACCTCGCGGTGCGCAACGGCCTCAACTGGCCGATGGGCCCCTTCGAGCTCGGCGACCTGGTCGGCCTCGACGTCACCAACGAGATCCTCTCCCAGGGACACATGCAGACCGGCGAGGAGCGCTGGGCGCCGACGCCCATCCTCACCGACCGGGTCGGCCGCGGAGAGCTCGGACGCAAGAGCGGCAAGGGGTTCTACGAGTCCCGGCGGTAACGCTGCGATGCCGATGTTCGAGGCGCTCCAGCAGCTCTTCGCCGCCACCCGGGTGCGGCGCGAGCCGATCCCCTACGTGATCTGCCGCCTCCAGCCCGGCACCCCGCTCGAGCCGGTGGTGCGCCTCCAGCCGCCGCCGCTGTGCATCGCCGTCGAGCCGGACGGCGCCACCGTCTTCCTCCCCGAGCCCGAGCTCCCCAGCCTCCAGTCCGCCGTCCCGGTCGCGGAGCACCACGGTCCCTGGACCGTCTTCGGCCTCTACGCCCCCTTCGATTTCGGGGTAACCGGCTACCTCGCCCAGGTCTGCGACGCGCTCGCCGCCCGCGAGATCCCGGTGCTCTCCCTCGCGACCTACCGCCGCGACTACATCCTGGTCCCCGGCGAGCGCAGCGACGAAGCCGAGGAGGCGCTCGCCGCGCTCGTGCTGGCAGGGGCGGGCTGAGCGGGCTCGCCTGCGACGATCGTCAGGACGTGAGCCCCAGCGCGACGAGCACATCCGCGACGCCGGCCTGGTCGGCGGGGGCGCAGGTGGCGTCGGCGTTGACGAGGAGCCGGTCGGGGGCGCCGTCGACGGCGACGGAGTAGCCGGCGACCCTGAGCATGTCGGAGTCGTTGGGGGCGTCGCCGACGGCGACGACGGCGCCGAGGGGGATGCCGAGGCGGTCGCAGAGTCGGGTCAGGGCGCGGCCCTTGGAGGCGACGGGGTTGGTGATCTCGACGAACTGGGGGAGGGAGCGGGTCACCAGGCCGGCACCGGCGAGGCCCTCGCGCATCGCGGCCTCGCAGCGGGCGGCCCCGGCGGGGTCCTCGACGACGCAGACGACCTTGGTGCTGCCCCTGCGGAGGACGGGGACGAGGTCGTCGACGAAGTGGATCTCGACCTGGGCGATGCGGGAATAGAGGTGGGCCTCGGGGCGGTCCTCCTCGCAGAGGAGCAGGTCGTCCTGGTACGCCTGGTAGTGCCAGTTGCCGGCGCGGGCGATCTGGAGGGCGTGCTCGGCGACATCGGGGGGCACCGGATCCTCGAAGAGGACGGGTCCGGGAGGTGAGGTGCCGTTGCCGTCGGGGAGGGCGCGGACCAGGGCGCCCTGGTAGCAGAGGAGCGGGGCGGTGACGCCCATCTCGCGCGCCCAGGGCAGGGCGGAGCGGTACATGCGGCCGGTGGCGATCACCACGGCGACGCCGGCGGCGACGGCGGCGCGGACGGCGTCGCGGGTGCGCGGCGCGAGCCGCTGCTGCTGGTCGAGGCAGGTGCCGTCGAGGTCGAGGGCGACGAGCTCGGGACGGCGCCCAGGGCGGGGGGCGCCGGGGGCGTCGACGCGCGGCGGGCTCACAGCGGCGGCGGCGGACCGCCGGCCCACGCCTCGGGGTTGACGCAGTGCGGGGGGAGGCGGCCCTCGATGGCGGCGACCGCGTTCTCGGCGCAGAGCCGCGCCATCGTCGCCCGGGTGCGCACCGTGGCGCTGCCGAGGTGGGGGGCGAGCACCGCGTTGCGGCAGTCCACGAGGCCCGGGGAGAGCCGCGGCTCGTTCTCGTAGACGTCGAGCCCGGCGGCGGCGATCCAGCCCTCGCGCAGGGCGCGGACCAGCGCCGCCTCGTCGACGATCGCGCCCCGGGCGGTGTTCACCAGCACCGCGGTGGGCTTCATGCTCCGCAGCGCGGCCACGTCGACGAGGTGGCGGGTGGCCGCCGAGAGCGGGACGTGGATCGAGACCACGTCGGACTCCGCGAGCAGCCGCGCCAGTGGCATCGGCGTCACCCGTCCCGCCAGGTCGCCGGGCGGCGGGGCGCCGCGGTGCTCGGTGTGGGCGACGCGCATCCCGCAGGCGAGGGCGCGGCGGGCGAGCGCCTGGCCGATCCGGCCGAAGCCGACGATGCCGAGCAGCGCGTCGCAGAGGTCGAGCCCGAGCATGAACTCCGGCTCGACGCCGTGGAAGGCGCCGGCGCGGGTGACCGCGTCGCCCTCGCAGAGCCGGCGCGCCGCGGCGAGCATCAGCCCCAGGGCGCAGTCGGCGGTGGCGTCGGTGAGCACCCCGGGGGTGTGCCCGACCACCACCTGGCGCTCGGTCGCGGCGGCGATGTCGACGTTGTCGTAGCCGACGCTGTAGAGGCTGACGGCGCGCAGCCGGGGCATGCCGGCGTCGAGCACCGCCGCGGTGACCGGGTCGCGGAGCTGGGGGCAGAGGACGTCGACGCCGACGTACACCTCCTCGGCGAGCTCCTCCTCGGTCGGGCTGCGGCCGAGCACGCGGAGCTCGGCGGCCGCGGTGAGCAGCTCGGGCCCGGGGGCCGGGAGGGGGAGGGTGCAGAGGGCGACCGGGACCATCTCCGCTTTATAGGCGGAGCGGGCCCGATCACGCGTTCGGCTACGTGTGTTACTCTCGTTGACGTCTTGCGTCCACGATCTCGCCTGCGGCCCATGCGGCCGCCCGTCGCGAGACCCCGTCCCCTTGATGAGGACCGGGTCGCGACCTCCGATCCCGAACCTCGAGTCCGCTTCGATGCCCTCGGCCTGAGCGAGCCCGTCATGGAAGCCGTGCGCACCATGGGCTTCACCGAGGCGACGCCGATCCAGGCGAAGTCGATCCCGCCGGCGCTCACCGGCCGCGACGTCATCGGCCAGGCCCACACCGGCAGCGGCAAGACCGTCGCCTTCGGCATCCCCATCGTCGAGCGCACCGCGCCCGACGGTCCGGCGGTGCAGGCGCTGGTGCTCTGCCCCACCCGCGAGCTCTGCGTGCAGGTGCACGAGGAGCTGACCCGCCTCGGCGCGCCGCGCGGCATCCGCTCGATCGCCATCTTCGGCGGCGAGGCGATCCGCCGCCAGCTCGACCTGCTCCACACCCACCCGCAGGTCGTCGTCGCCACCCCCGGTCGCCTGCTCGACCACTGCAATCGCGGAACCATCAGCCTCGCGGGCGTGCGCATCGCGGTGCTCGACGAGGCCGACCGTATGCTCGACATGGGCTTCGCGCCCGACGTCGAGCGCATCCTGCGGCAGTGCCCGGTCGACCGGCAGACGCTGCTCTTCAGCGCCACCGTCCCCGACTGGGTCGCGCGGCTCAGCAGCAAGTACATGCGCGAGCCCGAGCGCATCACCGTGAGCGACACCCCGGAGATCGCCTCCGACATCCGTCAGCTCTACCTGCAGACGAGCTGGGCGGACAAGGTCGACGCGCTCGCCCGCATCCTCGACCAGCCCGACCTCACCATGGCGCTGATCTTCACCGAGACCAAGCGCAACGCCGACATGCTCGAGATCCAGCTGCGCTCGCGCGGCTACAACCCCGGGCTGCTCCACGGCGATCTCTCGCAGAAGGACCGCGACCGGGCGATGACCCAGTTCAAGGACTTCCACACGCGGTATCTGATCGCGACCAACATCGCCGCGCGCGGGCTCGACATCGACGACATCTCCCACGTCGTCAACTTCGACGTCCCGCTCACCCCCGAGGACTACCTGCACCGCGTCGGCCGCACCGGCCGGGCGGGACGCAAGGGCGTCGCGGTGACGCTGATCACCCCGAGCGAGATCCTCCGGCTGCGCGATGTCGAGCGCATGGCCCGCACCCGCATCGAGCGCGCCTCGCTCGACATCGACTTCCCGGTCGTCGACCGGGTGGCGAGCGCCTGACGCCCCCGCGTCCTCACATCCACGACACCGGCGACGGCCGGGCGCTCCTCCTCCTTCACGCGTTTCCGCTCGACGCCTCGCAGTGGGACCACCAGGTCTCGGTGCTCGGTGACCGCTGGCGCTGTCTGCGTCCCGACGCCTACGGCTGCGGCGTGTCGCCCGCCCCGCCGGCGGCCCTGACGATTGACCAGGTCGCCGCCGCCGTGCTCGCCGAGCTCGACGCCTGCGGCATCGACGAGGTGGCGGTCGCCGGCCTCTCCATGGGCGGCTACACCGCGATGGCGATGCTCCGCCTCGCTCCGGAACGCATCCGCGCCCTGGTGCTCGCCGACACCCGCCCCGGCGCCGACCCCGACGACGCCCGCTCCCACCGGCACGCGATGGCCGCCGCGGTGCGCGCCGAGGGGCTCGAGCAGATCGTCGAGCCGATGCTCCTGCGGCTGCTGAGCGCCCGCGCCCGCGAGGAGCCGCACATCGCCGACCCCGTCCGCGGCCGCATCCGCCGCTGCACCCCGGAGGGAGTCGCCACCTGCCAGGAGGCGATGGCGGCGCGCCCCGACAGCGGCGACGTGCTCTCCGGGGTGCGCATCCCCACCCTGGTCATCTGTGGCGCCGAGGACGTGGGCGCCCCCGTCGAGGTGATGCGCGCCATGGCGGAGACCATCCCCGGCGCCCGCTTCGAGGTGATCGCGGACGCCGGGCATCTCTCCAACCTGGAGCAGCACGAGCGCTTCACCGCGCTCGTGGAGGAGTTCCTCGCGGAGGTCTACCCGGCGGGCTGAGAGCCGCGTCTCAGCCGGTGGTGACGGCGACGTCGTCGAGGTACATCGAGGTGAGGTCGCCGTAGCCGTCCTCGTGGACGTTGAACCAGAGCTGGATGGTCTGGCCGCGGAAGGCGCTGAGGTCATACGTCACGTGGACCCATGAGGTCGTGTTCGACGACGTCTTCATCACCTGCGCAAGGGTCTTCCCCGACGTGCTGCGGATCTGCGCCTCCTGCCAGTCGTACCGGATCGAGTCGGTGGTGGCGGGCAGGTACCAGAAGCTCAGCGTCGCGGTGGTCGCCGAGGCGGGGATGCTGATGGTCTGGGCGACGCTGCTGTTGCCCCTCGGCTCGTTGCCGAAGGTGCCGGGGGTGCCGAGCACCGCGGAGTAGCTGCCGGAGTGCGCGTGGCCGGCGGCCACCGAGGGGGTCGGGGCGCCGCCGCCCGCGATCCAGGGCGAGAACGAGCCGGTCTCGAAACCGCCGTTGGCGAGGAGCTGACCCGGAGCCGGAGTCGGCGTCGGCGTGGGGGTCGGCGTGGGAGTCGGTGTGGGCGTGGGCGTGGGCGTCGGGTTCGATCCGGGGGCGAACGCGCCGGTGCCGGCAGGCGAGCCGAGACCGGTCGGTCCGTCGTAGCCCGCGACGGCGGTGCAGAGGTAGCTGATCGTGCAGCTGCCGTTGCTGCCGCCGACCACGTCGTTGATCGCGGCGCCCGCGGAGTACGGCGCCGAGGAGGCGGTCGCGCCGGCACGGGCTCCGATCGAGGCGACGACCGGCGAGGCGACGCTGGTGCCGCCGAAGACGAACCAGTTGCCGCCCGAGCCCGAGCCGTAGCTGTCATACACGGCCACGCCGGTGTTGGGGTCGGCGACCGCGGAGACGTCGGCGACGGTGCGCCGGCTGCAGCCGGTGTCGGTCTGCCAGGAGGGCTTGGGCTCGTACGCCGAGCAGCCGCTGCCCGCCCCGTTCCACGCCGTCTCCGACCAGCCGCGCGCGTTCGAGCTCGGGCTGAGGCTGGTGCCGCCGACGGCGATGACGTAGCGCGACGCAGCCGGGAACTCGACGCCGTAGCCGTTGTCACCGGAGCTCACCGTGATCAGGCTGCCGGGATGGTTGTAGTGCGACTCGTCGGTGGTCTCGGCGCTGTACTCGGAGCCGCCGTAGCTGTTGCTGATGGCGCTCGCGTGCACCACGTTGGCAGCGGTGTCGACGGCGGCGGCCAGGTCGGAGAAGTTCGACGACCGGGCCTCGATGAGGACGATCGAGCAGCTCGGGCAGACCGCCGACACCATCTCGATGTCGAGGTCGATCTCCTGTCCCCAGCTGGCGTCCCGCGAGGGCAGCGGGCTGGTTGCGCCGCTCTGGTTGAGCTTGCGGAAGCAGCCGCTGGAGGTGGTGCAGGCCGGCAGCCCGTACTGGCTGCGATAGGCGGCGAGGTCGGCGGCGGCGTTGGGGTTGTCGTACGCGTCCACGATCGCGACGGTGCTGCCGGCCCCGGAGGCCGCACCCCCGAGCGCGTACGCCGACTGCAGGTCGACGGGCCCGTAGGACCCGCTCGACGGGGTGCTCGCCGCCAGCGGCCTCCCCGCAGCGTCGAGGGCGAGGTGGCTGTCACACCGCGCGGTCCGTGCCGCCGGTGCGGTGCAGACGGCGCGATACCCGAACGCGTGGTAGTGCGGGGGGAACACCCACGCCGACGCCGTCGTGGACGATGCCGCCGCCCATGTGGCCGCGGCTGCGGCGACGGTCGCCACCGCGATGACGAGCACGCACAGACGTCGCACGGACATGGGTCGTCCACCTCGGATCACACACGGCGGCCCCCGGGAGAGGCCAGAGGAGCGACATCGTCGCCCGCCGCCTGCGCAACTTCCGTGGTGATCTGTGGTGCGCGCGCATCGCCTCGGTGACGGAATCCGTCACCGAGCGGTCAGCCTGACCTCAGTGAGCGCCCGCGCCTGCCGGGGTGAGGTTGGGGTTGAGGCAGAAGCCCTCGTAGTCGATGGGCCCGGTGATCGTCGGGTTCTCGCCGCAGACCGGGCAGTGCGGGTCGCGGGGGACGCGGAACTCGCGGAAGCGCATGTCGAGGGCGTCGACGTGGAGCAGGCGGCCGGCGAGCGGCTCGCCGGCGCCGATGATCAGCTTCACCACCTCGGTCGCCTGGAGCAGGCCGACGATGCCGGGGAGCACGCCGAGCACGCCCGCCTCGGCGCAGGAGGGGGCCTCCTCGGGCGGCGGCGGCGCCGGGTAGCGGCAGCGGTAGCAGGGCGACTTGAAGGGCAGGACGGTGGTCACCTGGCCCTCGAATCGGAAGATGCCACCGTCCACCAGCGGCTTCTCGGCGAAGAGCGCGGCGTCGTTGGCGAGGTAGCGGGTGGGGAAGTTGTCGCAGCCGTTGACGATGATGTCGTACTGGGAGAAGAGCTGCACGGCGTTCTCGGAGCTCAGCATCTCGCGGTGCTCCACGACGTTCACGTCGGGGTTGAGCGCGGCGATGGCGATGCGCGCCGACTCGGTCTTGGCCATCCCCACACGGTCCTGGGTGTGGATGATCTGGCGCTGGAGGTTGCTCATGTCGACGGTGTCGAAGTCGAGCAGGCCGAGGGTGCCGACCCCGGCGGCGGCGAGGTACAGGGCCGCGGGCGAGCCGAGGCCACCGGCGCCGATGAGCAGCACCTTCGCATCCAGGAGCTTCGCCTGGCCGGCCTCGCCCACCTCGGGGATGAGCAGGTGGCGGCTGTAGCGCTGGCGCTGCTCGGCGCTGAGGGTGCGGGGGACGACGAAGTCGTAGCCCTTCGCCTTCCAGGCCTGATAGCCGCCGGCCATCGACTCGACATTCTCGTAGCCGAGGTCCTGGAGCGAGCGGCCACCCAGCAGCGAGCGGATCCCGCCGGCGCAGTAGAGGGTGATGGGGGTCGACCGGTCCGGGACCGTGTCCTCGATGTTGATCTCGAGGAAGCCCTTGCTGAGATGCACCGCGCCGGCGAGGTGGCCCTCCTCGAACTCGTACCGCTCACGGACGTCGAGGATCACCCGGCGCGGATCGCGCGCCCGGCCGTGCACCTCGTCGACGGTGACCTCGGGCACCACCGCACGGGCGGCGGAGAGAAGGTCGCGGGAGGATGGGGCCATCGGAGGTTGCCTCAGCTTGTGGATCGGAAAGGTCAACATTGACCCTACCATGACCCGCCCGGGATGAAACCTGAGGCGATCCCTTCAAAGCGCAAGGATCCGGACCGCGGCACCGTTCTCTTGGTCAGGCGCTGGGCGCGGCGCCGGCCGGTTCCTCGAAGTGCCGGGAGTGCTTCGAGATTGCACCACGTCGCAGAGAGAGGGAAAGTGCCGCCCTCGGGTGGCACGCGACGCTGGTCCTGGCCGCGGCGCCCGCGCCATCCTCTCCTTCCAACGCGTCCCCCGGGATCAGACCGGGAGGACGCCGCTGCGGGCCGCCGGCGGGGGCGCCGGCCGGCCCGCACCCGTACCCTGGACACGTGGCCGCCCGCTTCGACGACGACCTCCCCGAGCGCCTCCCGGCGCCCCGGCCCCAGGGCTGGTTCGAGCTGCTCTGCTGCGGCAGCCTCGTCGTCGCCCTCATCGGTGGCCTGATCCTCGTCGCCCTCCTCGTCCGGTAGGCACCCCGCTACGCTGCGCGCCGTGCCGTCCCTGCGTGATCTGCTCGCCGCCGCCGGCCTGCCTCCGCCGCCGGGCGGTGGCGACCCTCAGGTCGACCGCGCCGTCTACGACTCCCGGCGCGCCGGGCCGGGGGCCGTCTTCGTCGCCATCGGCGGCACCCGCACCGACGGCCACGCCCACGCCGCCGGCGCGGTGGCGCGCGGCGCGGTCGCGGTCGTCGCCGAGCGCCCGCCGGAGCCACCGCTGCCCCCGGGGACCCCGCTGGTGCTGGTGGCGGACAGCCGCGCCTCCCTCGCCCCCCTCGCCGCCCGGCTCTGCGGCGACCCGTCGCGGCGGCTGGTGGTGGCGGGGATCACCGGCACCGATGGCAAGACCACCACCGTCACCATGCTCCACGCCGCCTGGCGGGGCTCGGGCGTCGCCGCGGCGGCGCTCAGCACCCTCGACTTCCGCACCCTGGACCGGGTCGAGCCCAACCTCTCGCGGCAGACCACCCTGGAGTCCGCCGACCTCCAGGCGCGCCTCGCAGAGGTCGTCGACGCCGGCTGCAGCCATGTCGCCATGGAGACCTCCAGCCACGCGCTCGAGCTCAACCGGGTCGACGAGGTCGACTTCGACGCCGCCGTCTACACCCGCATCACCAGCGAGCACCTCGACTTCCACGGCAGCCGCGAGGCCTACCGCGAGTCCAAGGCGCGGCTCGCGGAGCGGGTGGCGGCGCGCTCCGGCGGCGGCCTGCTCATCCTCGACCGCGACGACGCATTCGGGATGGAGCGGCTCGGTGGCGTCGTGGCCGCGCGGCGGCTGGGCTACAGCGCCGCCGGCGACCCCGCCGCCGACCTCCGTGCCACCCGGGTCGAGGCGGGCCCCGGCGGGGTGCGGCTGGAGGCCGAGACCCCCTGGGGCGCGGTCGAGCTGCGGCTGCGGCTGGCGGGCCGGTTCAACGCCGCCAATGCCCTGGCCGCCCTCGCCACCGCCTGCGCCACCGGCGCCCGGCTCGAGGACGCCGCCGCCGGCCTGGAGGGGCTCGACCGCGTCGGCGGGCGCATGGAGCGGGTCGACCTCGGCCAGCCCTTCGGGGTGGTGATCGACTACGCCCACACCGCCGCGGCGCTGCGCACCGTTCTCGAGGAGCTGCGGGCGGCGACGCCCGGCCGGCTGTGGGTGGTCTTCGGCTCGGCGGGCGAGCGCGACGCCGAGAAGCGCCCCGCCATGGGCGAGGTCGCCGCCCGGCTCGCCCACGCGGTGGTGCTCACCGACGAGGACCCCCGCGGCGAGGACCGAGAGCAGATCCTCGAGGCGATCGCCGTGGGCGCGCGCGCCGCGGGGATGCGCGACCGCGACAACCTCTTCCTCGTCCCCGACCGCGCCGCCGCCGTCGCCCACGCCGTCGAGCGGGCGCGGCCGGGAGACACCGTGCTCCTCGCCGGCAAGGGGCACGAGAGCTGCATCCTCACCGCCTCGGGCAGCGTCCCCTGGGACGAGCGCGCCGCCGCCGAGGACGCGGTGCGGCGCTGGCTCGAGCGCCACGGCGGCTGACCGGAAACGGTCTTCGCATCGGTTTACCGTTCCTTCATCGGGAGGCGCGGCGACCCCCCCGTACACTCCGGCCCTGACGCCGGCCGTCCCGGCTCGCGCTGGGAGTTGCACGTGAATGGCTGACGCCGCCGAGGCTGGACTCGAGCAGACCGGCGGCGCCGCCCATCCGCGGACGCTCGGCTGGCTCGGCGTCACCGCTCTGGCGATGGGCGGCAGCAACCAGAGCATCTTCATCCTGGGCGCGGTCATCGCCGCCCAGGGCAGCGCCGCCATCCCGCTGCTGATCATCGGTCTGGTGCTCAGCTGGGCCGCCACCCCGGGCTGGATCGAGCTGGTGCTGATGTGGCCCAACCGGGTCGGCGGCATCGCCGCCACCTGCGCGGAGGCGTTCCGCCCCTACAGCCCGGTGCTCGCCAACCTCACCGGAGTCTGCTACTGGTGGGGCTGGATCCCCACCTGCGGGCTCACCGCGATCCTCTCCGCGTCCGCGCTCCACCAGTGGTACCTGCCGGGCGTCCCCGTCCAGCTGATGGCGGTGGCGCTGGTGCTGCTCTTCACCGCGGTCAACCTCGCCGGCGTCCGCTGGGTCACCCGGCTGGCCATCCCGGTGGCGGCCGCCTCGGCAGTCCTCGCCTTTCTCTCCGCGGTGGTGCCGGCGGTCACCGGCCACGTCGACTGGCACCGGGCCAGCAGCTTCCACCTGGCGAGCCCGTTCAGCGGCTGGTTCGGCGGCCTGACCAGCGCCATGGCCGGCCTCTACCTCATCGGCTTCGCCGCTCCCGCCTTCGAGGCCGCCGCCTGCCACGTGGGCGAGATGCGCAACCCGACCCGCACCCTGCCCCGGGCGATGTTCGCCAGCGCGGGGATGGCCAGCCTCTACTTCATCGCCCTGCCGGTGGTGTGGCTGGGGGTGTTCGGCAACCACCCGCTCGAGGGCGACCTCGCCTCCACGCTCGGCCCGACCTTCGCACCGCTGCTGGGCGGCGCGGCCAAGGCGGCGGCGATCTGGTTCATGGTCTTCAACATGTTCCACGGCACCCTCCAGCCGCTGGCGGGGGCGTCGCGGACGATGTCGCAGCTCTCCGAGGACGGGCTGCTGCCCCGGGTGCTGGCGCGCCGGTCGCGCACCGACTGCCCCTGGGTGGCGACCGTGCTCACCGCAGGGTTCGCCATCGCCTTCCTCCTCGCCGGCGACCCCACCTGGCTGATCGCCGCGGCGAACTTCACCTACCTGATCGGCATCGGCCTGCCCAACGTCGCGGTCTGGCTGCTGCGCCGGGACGCCCCGGAGCGCCACCGTCCCTTCCGCGCGCCACGCGGAACGATTGTCGCCGGGGTGGTCGCGGCCGGCGTCTGGGGCGCCTCGGCGGTGCTCGGATTCCAGCAGTTCGGGCTGCCGACGGTCCTCTTCGGCATCGGCTTCGCCTACTCGGGCTCGCTGCTCTACGCCTGGCGGCGATGGAGCGACCGGCCCCCGGGAGGGGTGCGGCGCGCCGCCCGCTCGATGCACGTCAAGCTCACCGGCGCGATGCTCGCGGTGCTGGCGCTCGACGGCGCCGGCTACCTCCTCGCGGTCGAGAACCTCAGCCGCACCGACAGCGCGCTGGTGGCGGTGTGCGAGGACATCTTCGTCTGCGTCGCCCTTCTCACCCTCACCGTCGGGCTGGTGCTGCCGGGGATGATCGGGCACGCCGTCGGCCAGGTGGCCCGGGGCGCCGACCGGCTCGCGACCGGGACGCTCGCCGGATTCACCCTGGCGATGGAGGCCCTCGGCGAGGGCGAGCTGGGGCGGGCGCGAGCCGTCCTCGACGTCGAGCCGGTGGTGGTGCACAACCGCGACGAGATCGGAGCCCTGGCCACCAGCTTCAACACCATGCTCAGCGAGGTGGCGCGCGCCACCGTGGCGCTCGACGCCGCACGCGACCAGCTGCAGCGACACCGCGACCATCTCGAGCAGCTCGCCTTCCACGACCCGCTCACCCAGCTCGCCAACCGCTCGCTCTTCAGCGATCGGGCCGGCCACGCGGTGCGCCGCCTGCGCGGACGCGATGGTCAGGCCGCGGTGCTGCTCCTCGACCTCGACAACTTCAAGACGGTCAACGACAGCCTGGGGCACGCCGCCGGCGACCAGCTGCTCATCGAGGTGGCGCGGCGGCTGGCGACGGTGGTGCGCCCCGGCGACACCGTCGCCCGGCTCGGCGGCGACGAGTTCGCCATGCTCCTCGAGGACCTGAGCGGCCGCGACGACGCGGTCTGGGCCGCCGAGCGCATCCTCGGCACCTTCGGCCGGCCCTTCCGCGTCCAGGAGCGCGAGATCGTGGTCCGCGCCAGCCTCGGCGTGGCCTTCGCCGACGAGGAGGGGATGGGCGCCGAGGTGCTGCTGCGCAACGCCGACGTCGCCATGTACGCGGCGAAGGAGCAGGGCAAGGCGCGCTTCACGGTCTTCAGCGGCACCCTCCACTCCGCGGCGCTCGACCGCCTCGCGCTCGAGCAGGACCTGCGCACCGCCATCGCCCGCGACCAGTTCCACCTCGTCTACCAGCCGCAGCTCGACCTCGTCACCCGGCGCATCGTCGGCGCCGAGGCGCTGATCCGCTGGCAGCACCCCACCCGCGGGCTGGTGATGCCCCACGAGTTCATCCCGCTCGCCGAGGAGATGGGGCTGATCGTCGACATCGACGCCTGGGCGGTGCGCTCGGTCTGCCGGCAGCTCGCACGCTGGAGCGCCGACGGCCTGCCCCCGCTGCGCGTCGCCGTGAACCTCTCCGGGCGCGAGTTCGACGAGCCCGGCCTCGCCGGTCGCATCGAGGAGGCGCTGCGCACCCACGGAATCCCCGCGTCGTCGCTCGAGATCGAGCTCACCGAGAGCGTCGCGGTGCGCCAGCCCCAGGAGGCGCTCGCCGCCCTCGAGCAGCTGCGCGCCCTCGGCGTCAAGATCGCCATTGACGACTTCGGCACCGGCTACTCGGTGCTGAGCAGCCTCCAGCGCTTCCCCATCGACCGCCTCAAGATCGACCGCTCCTTCGTCGAGCGCATCGGACCCGACGGCGGCGAGGCCCCGATCGTCGCGGCGATGATCACCATGGGCCACGGCCTCGGCCTCGAGGTGGTCGCCGAGGGGGTGGAGACCGCCGATCAGCTCGGCTATCTCGCCGAGCAGGGCTGCGACCTGGTGCAGGGGTACCTGCTCAGCCGCCCGCTGAGCCCCGCCGAGCTCGAGCACCTCGTCTGGCATCCACCGGCCCTGGCGGCGCCGCCGGCGACCCGCCAGGCCAGCCGCCAGGCGATCGAGGCGGTCTCCGAGCTGGTCAGCTCCGAGCCCGCGGTCGAGCCTCTCTGCCGGGCGCTGCTCGGGGAGCTGGAGCGGCTCACCGGCCTGGAGTCCACCTTCTTCGCCGTCGCCATGCCCGGAATGCGCGCGCACCGGGTGCGTCACGCCCACAACGGTGGCGGGCTGCGCATCCCGGAGGGGTTGGTCATCCCCGCATCCGACCCGCTGCTGCGCCGCGCCGCCCAGGGGATGCGCGAGGGCGCCGAGGAGGAGCTGCGCGGCGGGCTGGCCGGGGCGATGGGGGTGCGGGTGGCGCTGAGCGTGCCGGTGATGGGTGCGCACGACCGCGTCCTCGGCAGCCTCTGCGCGGCCAGCCAGCGGCGCCTCCAGCCCAACGCCAACGTGCTCGCCGCGATGCGCCTCTTCGCCCGCCTGATCGGCGCCCGGATGTCCCAGCTGCCGGCTCCGGCGATGCCGGTGGACGGCACGCTCGTCATCGCGCCGCTGCCGTCCACGAGCGAGTCCGTCACGGGTTCGACGCCGCCCGCGGCCTGAGCCGGGGCGACCATGGGCCGGATGATCGACGAGCGTCGTGCCGTGGACAGCGTGATCCGCTGGCTGCGCATCCGTGAGCGGAGCGGTCACCCCGCCCCCACGAGCTACGCCGAGCTGGTCGACGCCATCGGGCACAGCGCGCTGCTCCGCCGCCTGCTCGCGGGCAAGACGCCGCTGCGGGTGCCGCCGCCGCGCTCCTTCGGACAGCCCTGGTACAGCCTGATCGAGAACGGCGGCGCCGAGGGCTGCGAGCTGCGTCCGCTCAAGGACCGCCCCGGCGCCACCCCCCGGGTGACGGTCAACGAGTGGGCGTGGGAGGTGGTCGAGGAGGGCGACGACGGGCGGCTGCTGCTCCGCTACAGCCGCGAGGCCACGCCCTACATCGCCGAGCGCGAGCAGGCAGAGCCCGAACGCTGGCGGCTGGTGCGCCGCGACCTCTACAGCAGCATCGGCCAGTAGTCCCGCGGCGGGGGGCGTCCCGGTCGTTCAGGACGCCCCCGGAACCTCAGCGGGGCGGTGCCGGCTTTCGCAGCCGCTTCAGCGTGCGCCATTCTCGCGGCGCTGCCAACGAACTTCTGTCGAGAGTTGTCAAGAAGCCAGCTCGCGGTTCACACCCCTTCACAGACCTTCGTTGACCCTTCGGCATCCGTCGTCGAGGCTTGCACTCTGCCCGCAGACCCTTCCCGGGCGATCTGTTCCACGGAGTGCCATAACTGATGTCCGTCCTGCTCGTCGGCGACGCCGTCGCCCCCTCCGCCCTCCTCGACTACGGACCGCTGACCAGCTTCATGGTCGATCCCGCGGTCACCGAGATCATGGTCAACGGCCACCGCGAGATCTGGATCGAGCGCGCCGGCCAGCTGCTGCGCACCGACGCCCGCTTCGCCACCGAGGAGGCGCTCTGGGCGCTGATCGGCCGCATCGCCGCCAACGTCGGCCGGCGCATCTCGCCCGAGGAGCCGATGCTCGACGCCCGACTGCCCGACGGCTCGCGGGTCAACGCGATCGTGCCGCCGCTCAGCCTCTGCGGCCCGGTGCTCACCGTGCGCCGCTTCGGCGCCGAGACCATGAGCGCCGACGACCTGCTGCGCGCCGGCAGCATCACCCCGGCTGCGCTCGACTTCCTCGCCGGATGCGTGATCAGCCGCCGCAACGTGCTGATCAGCGGCCGCACCGGGTCGGGCAAGACCACGCTGCTCAATGTGCTCAGCACCTTCATCCCCGTCGGCGAGCGGATCATCACCATCGAGGACACCGCCGAGCTCCAGCTGCATCAGCCGCACTGGATCCGGCTCGAGAGCCGGCCGCCCGATCTCGACGGCGCCCATCAGATCACCGCCCGCGACCTGGTGCGCAACAGCCTGCGGATGCGCCCCGACCGCATCGTCGTCGGCGAGTGCCGCGGCGGCGAGGCGCTGGACATGCTCCAGGCGATGAGCACCGGCCACGAGGGCTCGATGTCGACCATCCACGCCAACAGCGCGCGTGACGCGCTGCAGCGGCTGGAGACGCTCAGCATGATGTCGGGCATCGACGTCCCCCACAGCGCGGTGCGCGACCAGATCGGCAACGCCATCCACGTGCTGGTGCACGTCGACCGCGAGTACGACGGTCACCGCCAGGTGATCGAGATCAGCGAGATCGTCGGCCGCGAGGGCGAGGTGGTCACGATGCAGGACCTCTTCACCCTCGACACCCACGCGGCGCGTCCCGGCGACCGCCTGCGGCCGACCCGCATCCGGCCGATCGCCATCGACGCGATGGTGCCGGTGCGGCACCAGCTGCCCCCGGGCGTGGCCCGGCTCTACCCCGACCCGCGGCTGGCGGCGGCCTGAGCGAGGCGACGACGATGAGAAGGAATCTCGCTCCCAGAGTGCTGAGGCCGCTGGGCGCGGCCTCGGTCGCGGCCGGCCTGCTGCTCTCCACCGGCGCGGTCGCCGTCGCCAGCACCACCGCTCCCTCGACCCCGTCGACGGGAGGCGGCGACCGCGGCGACGTGTGGGTCAGCAGCGGGACCGATCCGGCCGGCCGGGGTCACGAGAACGACCCCCACCTGGGCTGCGGCTCGGTGGCGGTGTGGAGCTCCGGTCTCGGCGCCCGGACCGGCAACGCCGTCGTCGACGGCTGGGCGCCGAGCGGCAGCGGGTCCGGCGACCAGGTCGACACGTTCGCCTGGACCAGCCCCGCCGGCTCCGGCGCGCATCTGCTCGCCACCATCCCGGTCGGCACCCTGCTGACCGCGGCGACGGCCCACGGCGACCACGCCCAGCAGAACCAGGGCTTCCACTTCAAGGTGGTCGTCGCCAGCGGACTGGAGAAGACGTTCTGGGTCAGGTGCGCGGCGCCGGCGCCGTCACCCAGCCCCACCGCGACACCGTCGCCCAGCGCGTCGGCGTCGCCGTCCCCGAGCGCCTCGGCCTCGCCGTCGCCCTCGCCCACGTCCGGCGGGGTCGGAGGGGTCAGCGCGACCCCGACGCCCACGCCCGATCCGACCGCCACACCGTCGCCGTCGGGCACGAACACGACCACGACGACGCACACCACCACGACCTCGAATGCCAGCTCGAGCTCCACCTCGACCTCCACCGTCGAGACCCAGCTGGCCAATGGCGAACCCACGCTCGCCGATGTGCCCATTCCCGTGACCGGGACCGGAGCCGCGCTGCTCGGCGGCCTGGTGCTCTGTCTCGGTGGCCTTGTCACCCTCCTCCTCACGCGGACCCGGCGCCGCCCCGGCTGACGCCGGTCCGCGCCGCTCGGGCGGTGACCGCACGGTCACCGCCCGGCGGCACCCCACCAAGCCACATGAGTCTTCACACGGTCTTCACGGGCCGCTGAGCCGCCCGCCTCGATACTCACGGAGTGATGACGCTGAACCAGAACGCCGCCGCCCCACCCCCTCGTTCGATCCGCACCCGGGCGATCGCGGCAGCGCTCGCCGCGCTCGGGCTCACCGCCGTCACCGTGGCCACCGGTCCGGCGATCGCGGCCGCCGCGACGCCCTCCGGCTCGGAGTCGGTGATCGTCCAGGGCCGGCCGGGGATGCAGGCGTCGGTCGACGCCGCCATCGTCCACGCCGGCGGTCGCATCACCCGCGAGCTCGGCATCATCAACGGCGCCGCGGCCACCGTCCCGCTCGCCGGGCTGCCCGCCCTGTCCTCGGACGCCGCGGTCCTCGCGGTCACCCCCGACGGGCCGGTTCACCTGCAGAGCGATCCCTCCGGGTACAGCCAGGCCGCCGACACCGGCTCGGCGTACAACACCACGCTGATGACCGGCGCCCAGGCCTACTGGCAGGCGGGCTACACCGGCCGCGGCATCGACATCGCGATCATCGACAGCGGCGTCGTGCCGGTCAACGGCCTCACCGCGCCGAACAAGGTGCTCTACGGGCCGGACCTCTCGCCCGAGTCGCAGAGCGCCGACCGCCGCGGCATGGACGGCTTCGGCCACGGCACCCATCTCGCCGGCCTGATCGGCGGGCGGGACGACGCCGCCACCGCCGGCCACTACGCCGGCGACAGCACCGACTTCCTGGGAATGGCGCCCGACGCCCGCATCATCAGCGTCAAGGTCGCCGACAGCTCGGGCGTCACCGACGTGACCCAGGTGCTGGCGGGCATCGACTGGGTTGTCCAGCACGCCCACGACCCGGGGATGAACATCCGCGTGCTGAACATGTCCTTCAGCACCGACAGCACCCAGGCGTACCTGCTCGACCCGCTCGCCTACGCCACCGAGACCGCCTGGCACCTCGGCATCGTCGTCACCGCCGCGGCGGGCAACGCGGGGCACACCCAGCTCGCGGACCCCGCGTTCAACCCGTACATCATCGCCGTCGGCGCCGCCGACACCCACGGCACCAACAGCTACTCCGACGACACCGTGGCCGGCTTCTCGCAGGGTGGCGACGGCAATCGCAACCCCGACCTCGTCGCCCCCGGCGTCCACCTCGAGAGCCTGCGCGATCCGGGATCGCTCGTCGACGCGATGTACACGGGCGGGCTGATCAACAACCGCTTCTTCCGCGGCAGCGGCACGTCCCAGGCGGCGGCGATCGTCGCCGGCGCGGCGGCCCTGCTCCTGCAGCAGCACCCCCTGCTCACCAACGACCAGGTGAAGTCGCTGCTCACCTCGTCGGCCACTCCCCTGGCGGGCCAGCCGCGCACCGTCGCCGGTTCGGGCGAGCTGAACCTCCGCGGAGCGCTCTACGCCATTCCGCCGCTGCTGGCGATCCAGCTCTACCTGCCGGGAACCGGGTGCGGCTCCATCGAGGGCGCCCGCGGCAGCGTGCACGTCACCGACAACGGCGTGACCCTGCAGGGCGAGACCGACATCATGGGCAACCCGGTCGCCACCTGCCAGCTCGCCTCGCTGCTGAAGAACGGGACCGCCTGGATCGGCGGGGTGTTCAACGGTGTGGTCTGGACCGGTGTCGGCTGGATCGGCGCCCAGTGGGCGTCGGCCCCGTGGACGGGGAACTCCTTCGCCGGAGACCCATGGTCCGGCGGAACCTGGTCCGGCGGAACCTGGTCCGGCGGCACCTGGTCCGGTGGAACCTGGTCCGGCGGCACCTGGTCCGGCGGCACCTGGTCGGGTGGAACCTGGTCCGGCGGCACCTGGTCGGGCGGCACCTGGTCGGGCGGCACCTGGTCGGGCGGCACCTGGTCCGGCGGAACCTGGTCGTCGGCCGGCTGGGCCTGACCTCAACGTCGTCACAGGAGAACCCGTGCAGAACCGGCCGGCACCACCGACGCCCGCGCACTCGCGCGCCGGGCGCCGGCGGTCCGCGCCGGTCTGGGCGGTCGCCGGCGTCACCGCGATCGCGGCGGCGCTGCTCTGCGCGCTGGTGGTGTGGCCGATGGCTCCGCTGCACGCGCCGTATCACCTCCCCTGGTGGCTGCTCGCCGGTGGCTTCGGCCTCGCCGAGGTCTTCGTCATCCACCTCCACTTCCGCCGCGGCGCCTACACCCAGGTGCTCGATGAGCTCCCCCTGATCGCCGGACTCCTTCTCTGTGCTCCCTGGGGCGTGGTCGCGGCGCGGGTGGTGGGCTCGGGACTGGCACTGGCGGTGCACCGCCGGCAGCCGCCGCTCAAGCTCCTCTACAACCTCGCCCTGGTGGGCTTCTACACCGCGGTCGCGGTGATCGTCTTCCGGGCCTGCCTCGGCGACGCCGACCCGCTCTCGGCCCGAGGGTGGGCGGCGGCTCTCGCCGCCACCCTGGCGCAGGCGCTGATCGGATGCATCTGGATCGTCGCCGCCATGACCCTCACCGAGGGGCTGCACCAGCTCCGGCGCATGCCGGGGCTGCTCGCTCTGGTGGTGCCGGCCACCGTCGCCGACACCGCCGTCGGCCTCGCCGGGATGCGGCTCGTCGAGCGCGACGCCACCACCGCCGTGCTCCTCGTGGTTCCCACCGCCGCCCTGGTGATCGCGTACCGCGCCTACGTGCGCGAGCGGCAGCGCCACGACCACGTGCGCCTGCTCTACGAATCCAGCCACGCCTTCCACCACGCCCGCGGCTTCGACGCCACCGTGACCACCCTGCTGCGCCGGGCGCGGGAGATGCTGCAGGCGGAGATCGCCGAGCTCACCCTGCTGCCCGCCGACTCGCTCGGGGTGGCGCTGCGCTTCCGCCTCGGCCCCGGCGACACCGCCGAGCTGGTGGAATCGCCCTGGACCACCGACAACCTCGCCACCGAGCTCGCCGCCTCCTCGAGCCGGCTGGTCCCGCGCGGCCGCGGCACCGGCTCCTTCGCCGCCCGGATGACGTCCGACGGGCTGCACGACGCGGTTGCCGTCACCATCGCCGGGACCAGCGGCGTCTACGGCACGCTGCTGCTCGCCAACCGCCGCGGCGACGTCGCCACCTTCGGCGACGACGACCTGTCCCTGCTCGAGGCCTTCGCCGCCCAGGTCGGGGTCTCGCTCAACAACGGCCGGCTCGAGGCCGAGCTCCAGCAGCTCGCGTTCCACGACTCCCTCACCGGCCTGGGCAACAGGGCGCTGCTGGCCGTCCGGCTCGACCGCGCACTGCAGCGGCTGGAGCAGGGCCACCCTGGACCCGCGGTGCT
>DATARS010000016.1:0-23697 GCA_036269455.1 Candidatus Dormiibacterota bacterium
CACGGCATCGGGCGCGCCAGCGCACGATGTCTTTGGGCTGAGCGGGGGGAGGGGTACCCTCCCCCCGGTTAACAACCGACTCAGACACCGACCAGCCCGTATCCCACGCAGACCACCCACCCCGACTCCCACGCCGACCACCCCGACTCCCACACAGACCACCCACCCCGATATGCTGTAACGGACGTTCGATCCAGAGGGACGCGACGCATGGCGACACTCAGGCTCGGCGCCGGCGGGGCGTACTGGGGCGACGCCGTCGAGCCCGCCGTGGAGCTGGTCCGCCACGCGGACATCTCCTACCTCGGCGTCGACTTCCTCGCCGAGCTCACCATGGCGCTGCTTGCGCGGCAGCGGCTGCGCGACCCGGCGAAGGGCTGGATCGAGGACGTGGTCCCCTACCTCGACCGAATCTGGCCGCCGGCGGCGGAGCGGGGGATCCGGGTGGTCACCAACGCGGGCGGGGCCAACCCGGCGGCGGCGGCGGCGGCGGTGTGCGACCACGCGGCGGCGCGGGGGTGGCCGCCGCTGCGGCTGGGGGTGGTCGAGGGCGACGACGTCACCGACCGCATCGAGGGCTGGCGGCGGGACGGCCTGCGGCTCGTCAACCTCGACACCGGCGAGCCCGACATCGACCGCATCGCCGATCGGGTGGTGTCGGCGACCGTCTACCTCGGCTCGGAGGGGATCGTCGAGGCGCTCGGCGAGGGGGCGCAGGTGGTGCTCACCGGGCGCTGCTCGGACAACGCGCTCTTCGTCGGGCCGATGATGCACGAGTTCGGCTGGAGCTTCGCCGACCCTGACTGGGACCGGCTCGGCGCCGCGGTGATCGTCGGCCATCTGCTCGAGTGCGGCGCCTGCGCGACCGGGGGGATGTCATCGCAGTTCGCCACCGTGGAACGGCCCTGGGAGATCGGCTTCCCGATCGCCGAGGTCACCGACGCCGGCGAGGCGGTGATCACCAAGCTGCCCGGCAGCGGGGGGGTGGTGAACCCCTGGACGATCAAGGAGCAGATCGTCTACGAGATCCACGACCCCGCCCGCTACCTGATGCCCGACGCCGTCGCCGACTTCACCGCCGTCGAGCTCGAGGAGGAGGGTCGGGACCGGGTGCGGGTGCGCGGGATGCGGGGCTGCGCCCGGCCGGACACGCTCAAGGCGCTGATCGGCTACCGCGACGGCTGGATCGCCGAGGGGCTGGTGGTGGTGCCCTGGCCCGACGCCCGCGGCCGCGCCGCCTTCGCCCAGCGGCTCTTCGAGGAGCGGCTCGGCATCGCCGGCGTCGACCCCCTCGAGCTGCGCGTCGACCGGATGGGGGTGAACAGCCTCCACGGCGAGGCGGCGCGGGCCGGCGCCGACGATCCGGCGGAGATCTGCCTGCGCTTCGCGGTGCACGTGGCGACCCGGGCCGAGGCCGAGGCGGCGCGGCGGGAGATCACCCACGTCTGGGGGCTGGGCGCGGTGGGCACCGCATTCGGCTCGCCGATGCGCCCCCGCGAGGTGATCGCGCTCTGGCCCGCGCTGGTGCCGCGCGACGCGGTCGCGCCCCACGTGCGGGTGAGCCTGATGGAGGCGGGGCGGTGACCCCGGTGCGCGACCTCGCCTTCGGGCGCTCCGGCGACAAGGGCGATGTGGCCAACGTCGGCCTCATCGCCCGGGACGCGGACGCCTGGGAGCGGCTGCGGCGCGGCGTCACCCCCGAGCTGGTGCGCGCCCACCTCGGCGGCATGGTCCGCGGCGGCATCGAGGTCTACGAGCTGCCCGGCATCCAGTGCCTCAACGTGGTGCTGCGCGGCGCCCTCGGCGGCGGCGCCTCGCGGACCCTCCGCTTCGACCAGACCGGCAAGGCCTTCGCCACCATCCTCATGGGGATGGAGATTCCGTGAGCGACACCCCGGAGTCGCTCGCCGAGCTGCGCCGCCGCGCCGAGCGCGCCCGCCAGGGCGGGTCGCCGGCGGCGCGCGCCGCCCACGAGGCGGCCGGCAAGCGCCTCGCCCGAGACCGGGTCGCGGCGCTGCTCGACCCCGGCTCCTTCGTCGAGAACGGGCTGCTCGCGCGCACCTGCGACGAGGGGCTCGCCGCCGACGGAGTGGTCACCGGCATCGGCACCGTCGGCGGCCGGCCGGTGTGCGTGGTCGCCAACGACTTCACCGTCAAGGCGGGCACCTGGGGCAGGCAGACGATCCGGAAGATCTACCGGCAGCAGGAGGAGGCGGAGCGCTCGCGCTGCCCGATCGTCTACCTCGTCGACTCCGCCGGGGCGCGGCTCGACGAGCAGTTCGACCTCTTCGTCGACCGCCAGCACGCCGGCCGCATCTTCCTGACCCAGTGCCGGATGAGCGGGCGCATCCCCCAGATCTGCGTGCTGCTCGGGTCCTCCCCCGCCGGCGCCGCCTACATGCCCGCGTTCTGCGACGCGGTGATCATGGTCGAGGGCCACGCCTCCGCCTACCTCGGCTCGCCGCGGATGGTGCAGATGGCGACCCGCGAGGAGGTGACCTCCGAGGAGATGGGCGGCGCGCGGATGCACTGCGAGGTCAGCGGCCTCGGCGACCACCTCGCCGCCGACGAGGACGCGGCGATGGTCGCGGTGCGCCGCTACCTCGACCACCTGCCCCAGCACTGGGAGGCGGAGGTGCCGGCCGTGGCGCCGCGGGCGCCGGCCGCCGGTCCGCCGCTGGGGTCGCTGATCCCCGAGGCGCAGAGCACCGCCTTCGACATGCGCAGGGTTCTCGACGCGCTCCTCGACGAGGACAGCGTCTTCCAGCACCGGCAGCGCTTCGCCCCCGAGCTGATCTGCGCCTTCGCCCGCCTCGAGGGGCGCGCCGTCGGCGTCGTCGCCAGCCAGCCGATGCGCAAGGGCGGGGTGCTGACGAGCGACTCCTCCGACAAGGGGGCGCAGTTCGTGCAGCTCTGCAACGCCTACGGCCTCCCGCTCCTCTTCCTCTGCGACGTCCCCGGTTTCATGGTGGGAAGCGCGGTCGAGAGGGCGGGGATCATCCGCCACGGGGCCAAGCTGCTCCAGGCGCTCGCCGACTGCTCGGTGCCGCGGATCTGCGTGGTGGTGCGCAAGGCGTACGGCGCCGGCTACCTGGCGATGTCGGGGGCCAGCTTCGGCGCCGACGCCACCCTCGCCCTTCCCCAGGCCAGGCTCGCCATCATGGGTCCGGAGGCGGCGGTCAACGCGATCCACTTCAGGCGCATCGCCGCCATCGAGGACGAGGACGAGCGCGCCGCCTTCGTGGCGGCACGGCGGGAGGAGTACATGGCCGGCATCGACGTCTTCCGCGCCGCGTCGGAGGCGTACCTCGACGCCGTCGTCGAGCCCGGCGAGCTCCGCCGTGAGCTCGCGCTGCGGCTCCGCCACCTCTGCGGGCGCGCCCTGGAGACGCCGCGGCGCCGCACCGCGGTGGTCCGGGGATGACCCTGCTGCTGCTCGAGCGCGACGGCCCGGTGGCCCACCTGGTGCTGAACCGCCCGGAGCGGCGCAACGCGCTGAGCGCGGAGATGTGGGAGGAGCTCGCCGAGCTCGGCGGGCGGCTCGGCGGCGACGAGTCGCTGCGCGCCCTCGTGGTCCGCGGCGCCGGGCCGTCCTTCAGCGCCGGCGCCGACCTCGACGTGCTCCGCGGGCAGTCCTCCGGGCTCGGCGCGCTGATCGCCGATCCGGCCACCAGCGACGCCGACTACCTCGCCTGCCTGGCGCGCATGTACCAGGGGTACCGGTGGCTGCGCGGCGCCCCCTTCGTCACCATCGCCGCGATCCACGGCCACGCGCTCGGCGGCGGGCTCGAGCTCGCCCTCGCCTGCGACCTGCGCATCGCCGCGGAGTCGGCCAAACTGGGGCTGCCCGAGCTTCGCCTCGGGGTGATCCCCGACATGGGGGCGACGGCGCTGCTGCCGCGGCTGGTCGGCGAGGCGCGGGCCAAGGAGCTGCACCTGCTCGGCGAGAGCATCGGCGCCGCCGAGGCCGAGCGCATCGGCATGGTCAACCGGATCGTCCCCGACTCCGAGCTGGTCGACACCGCCGCCGCGATGGCGGCGCGCATCGCCGCGCTCCCGCCCCTGGCGATGCGCAACGCCCGGGCCGCGATCGACGGCGCGGCGACCGCCACGCTCGACGAGGCGGTGGCGCTCGCCGCCCGCCTCCAGCTCGCCTGCTTCCGCTCCGCCGACCGCGACGAGGCGCTGACCGCGTTCGTCGAGCGCCGCCCCGGGGTCTACTCCGGCCGCTGACCCCCGGCGCCGACCCCGCGGAGCAGCAGGTCGATGAAGACACGCCCGATCTCCTCGGGGGCGCGGCCGCCGTCGGGGCGGTACCACTGGTGGCCGTAGTTGAACATTCCCAGCACGGCGAGCACGGTGAGCCGCACGTCGTGCTCGCGCAGCGCGCCCTCGGCGATGCCGCGGCGCAGCAGCCCCTCGAGCAGCCGCTCGACGTCGCGCCGCCGCGCCGCCACCTCGGCGAACCGGTCGCCGCGGATGCGGCGCTGCTCGGTGAAGAACGCGACCATGTGGTCTCGGTACTCGTGGAGGTGGCGCATCATCAGCTCGCCGGCGGCGACGAGTGCATCGACCGCGGGGACGTCCCGCGCGCAGATGCGCTCCAGCTCCACGGCGAAGTTGCCCACGTACTCCTCGTGGATGCGCGCCAGCAGCTCCTCCTTGCTCTCGATGTGGTAGTACATCGCGCCCAGCCCCATCCCCACCGCCGCGGCGATGTCGCGCATGCTCGTCTCGGCGTAGCCGTGCTCGGCGAAGAGGTGCGCCGCGGCGGCGGCGATCTGGGCGCGCCGGTCCGCGGTCACAACCAGGAGGGTAGCTCCGGCAGCCCTCCCGACTCCACCTCGAGCCCGGCGCCCGCGGTGCGGCCGATCAGCCAGAAGACGACCGGCTGGGCCCGGCCGGTGATGCGCACCGGCGCGTCCGTGGGGGAGCCGCCCACGGCGTACATGAACCCCGGGCCGCGCAGCTCGACCCGCTGCGTGACGTGGCCGTCCGCCCACTGCGCGAGCTCGCCGAGGAACGGCAGCGCCACCGCGTCGGGCATCACCTCGGGCCCGGCGCCGATGTCGAGGTCGACGAGGTGGATCCAGAGCTCGCGGATGCGCATCCAGAGGATCGCCGCGGCGGGGATCTCCCGGCCGGAGTTGGTCCGCACCGTCGCCTCCCAGTCGGTGGGCCGCAGCTCGCGCGTCGCGGTGCGCAGCCGCTCCGCGGTGGCCGCGAGGTCGGCGCGCAGCTCGTCGATCCCGCGCCCCGAGCCGGCCTCGATGTCGCCGTCACGGACCTCGCGGCTGGGGTACATCGGCGTCGGCGTTCCCGTCCGCGCCCAGGAGCAGAGGTTGAGGATCGCCTCGGCGTTGCGTGCGAGGTGGCTGAGGACGTGGCCGCGAGTCCACCCCGGGAGCAGCGAGGGCCCGGCGGCCTCGGCGTCGGTGAGCGCCGCGGCGCGGCGCTCGACCTCGGCCTGTGCGGCGTCGACCCAGTCGAGCAGCTCGGCGGAGCCGGGGATGGTCGCGGACTCGGGGTTCATCGCCGCGCCTCCGCACCCGTACCCGCGGCGGTCGCGGCGACGCCACCCTCGGCGACGCAGCGGTTGTGGCACTCGCCGATCGATTGGATGACGGTGCGCAGCACCTGTCCGGGGGCGAGGAACACCTTGGGATCGCGCGCCGCGCCGACGCCGCCGGGGGTGCCGGTGACGATGAGGTCGCCGGGGCGCAGGGTGGTGATCGCGCTGATGTAGGCGACGAGCTCGGCGGGGCCGAAGACGAGATCGGAGGTGCGCGCCGACTGCATCACCGCGCCATCGACCTCGCAGCGCAGCTCGAGGTCGGCTGCGTCGCCGCACTCGTCGGGGGTGACCAGCCACGGCCCCACCGGGGTGGTCGCCTCGAACGCCTTGCCCGAGAGCCACTGCTGGGTGCGCCACTGCCAGTCGCGCATCGAGACGTCGTTGACCACGGTGTAGCCGGCGATGGCGGCCGCCGCCTGCTCGCGGGTGGCGCGGCGAACCGGCGCGCCGACGACCACGCCGAGCTCGGCCTCCCAGTCGACCTCGTCGCTCACCGCCGGGAGCACGAGGTCGTCGTGCGCCCCGAGCAGGGTGTCGGGGAACTTGGCGAAGAGGGTCGGATGGCTGGGCAGCTCACGCCCCATCTCGAGGATGTGGGAGCGGTAGTTCAGCCCGACGCAGAGGATCTTCGAGGGGATGGGGACGAGCGGCGCGTAGCCGAGGTTCATGAGCTGATGGCGGGGACCGTCCGTCTGCGCGGCGCGCTCGCGCCAGGCGTCCTGCTCGAGCAGCGCGCGCAGGTCGGGGTGGCCGAGCTCGACGGCGCTGTCGCCGTCGATGCGCACCGCGGTGCGCCGTCCGTCGATGATCGCCGTCGCCAGCCTCATGCGCGCGTCTCCTCCACGGTCTCGGTGCGGTACAGCCCCAGCGCCTCGTACACCGGCGCGTCGCTGAAGGTGAACAGATCGAGCCGGGTGTGTGCGTGCAGACGCAGCGGGCACCACGAGGGCACCGCGACCAGGTCCCCGGCGGCGAGCTCGATCCGCCGCCCGGCCAGCTCGGCGGCGCCGCTGCCGCTGAACACCTGCCACACCGACGAGCCGGTGGCGCGGCGCGGCGCGGTCGACGTGCCCGCCGCGATGCGGTGCATCTCGGTGCGCAGGGTGACGAGCGCGTCGCGCCCGGTGGTGGGGTTGGAGTAGCGGATCGCCGCGTGCCCGGGCTCGACCGCGCCGCCGTGGCCCTCGGCGTCGAGCTCGAGCTGGGCGGTGAGCGCGGCGTCGGTGTGCTCCCAGCGGTAGGCGGTCAGCGGGGAGTTGCGGGTGTCGCCGGCCGCGGCGGGGCGCAGCCCGGGATGTCCCCACAGCCGCTCGGCGCGCGAGCGCTCCGGCGCCGCGCGGTCGACGGTCTCGTCGCCGAACTCGAAGAAGCCGGCGTCGAGCTGTCCCACCAGGGGGATGTCGAGGCCGTCGAGCCAGACCATGGCGCGCTCGCCCGCGTGGTGGTGGCCGTGCCAGTCCCAGGAGGCGGTGAGCAGAAGGTCGCCGGGGCGCATCGCCACCGGATCGCCGTTGACAACCGTCCACACCCCCTCGCCCTCGACGATGAAGCGGAAGGCCGACTGGGTGTGGCGGTGGGCCGGCGCCACCTCGCCGGGACCGAGGTACTGGACCGCCGCCCAGAGAGTCGGGGTCACATGGGCCTCGCCGCCGAGCCCCGGGTTGGCGAGGGCGATGGCGCGGCGCTCGCCGCCGCGGCCCACCGGCACCAGCTCGCCGGCGCGGGTGGCGAGGGCACGGAGCAGCTCCCACCGCCAGACGTGGGGGACCGCACGGGGCTGCGGGGTGACGGGCATGAGGTCAGCGCGCTGGGTCCAGAGCGGGCGCAGGTCCGCCGCCTCGAAGTCGGCGTAGAGCCGGGCGAGCGCCGGATCGAGATCGGTGGCGATCATCGGGGTCCTCCGGTGGTGGCCGAGGCGGCGGTCTCGGCGGCGAGGCGCGCGGCGATGTCCGCCCGGAGCGCCCTCTTGTCGATCTTGCCCACGCCGGTGGTGGGAAGCGACTCGACCACCACCAGGCGGGCGGGGAGCTTGTAGCGTGCCACCCCGGCCGAGTCCATCGAGGCGCGCAGCCCGTCGAGGGTCAGCCCGGCTCCCGGCCGCAGCGCCGCGTACACGCAGACCTGCTCGCCGAGCTCGGGATGGGGCATCGCCACCGCCGCGGCGAGGCGCACCGCGGGCAGCTGATACACGAGGTTCTCGACCTCCTCGGCGGAGATCTTCTCGCCGCCGCTGTTGATCATGTCCTTGTCGCGACCCTCCACGACCAGGTTGCCGCCGGGGTGGATGCGCACCACGTCGCCGGTGCGATACCAGCCGTCGGCGGTGAAGGCGCGGGCGTTGTGCTCGGGCGCGCGGTAGTAGCCGCGGATCGTGTACGGCCCCCGCGTCAGCAGGATCCCGGGACTCCCGTCGGGGACGGGAGCGCCCTCCTCGTCGACCACCCGGATCTCGTCGTCGGCGCACATCGGGCGGCCCTGGGTCTCCCAGACCACCTCGTCGGGATCGTCCTGGCGGGTGTAGTTGAGCAGCCCCTCGGCCATGCCGAAGACCTGCTGCAGCCGGCAGCCGAGCACCGGGGTGACCCGGCGCGCCAGCTCGGGGGCGAGGCGGGCGCCGCCGACCTGGAGCAGGCGCAGGCTGCGCAGGTCGGCGTCGGGGTTCTCCTCGCGCCAGGCGATCCACCGCTGGGCGACCGCGGGCACCGCCGCGACCACGGTGACCCCCTCGGCGGCGATCGCCGCGAGGGCCCGCTCGGGCTCGGGCGAGGGGAGCAGCACGACGCGACCGCCGGCGAGCAGGGTGCCGAGGATCCCGGGGCAGGCGAGCGCGAAGTTGTGGCCTGCGGGGAGGGCGGCGAGGTAGACGGTGGCGGGGTCGAGGCCGCAGAGCCGGGCGCTCTCGAGGGCGTTGTACGCGTAGTCGTCGTGGGTGCGCGGGATCAGCTTGGGGACCCCGGTGGTGCCGCCGCTGAGGAGGAGCACGCACACGTCCGCGGCGGCCGGGGCGCAGGCATCGAGCCGGGCTCGCGCCGCCGGGGGGTCGTCCGCGGCGGCGCAGAGCGCACCCAGCTCGCGATCGGCGAGGACGTGCTCGAGGGTGTCGCTCGACGCCGCCAGCTCGGTGGCGAGGCCGCGGTGGTCGAAGCCGCGCCACGCGTCGGGGACGGCGATCGCCCGCGCCTCGGAGAGCTCGGCGAGGGCGGCGAGCTCGTGGCGGCGGTGGGCCGGCAGCGCCATCACCGGGACGCAGCCGAGGCGCAGGCACGCCAGGGTCAGGACCACCAGCTCCCAGCGGTTGGGGAGCTGGACGAGGACGCGGTCGCCGGCGCCGAGCCCGAGGTCCGCGAGTCGCAGCGCGGCGCCGTCAGCGCGTGCCATCAGCTCCGCGAAGGTGAGCCGCAGGTCACCGTCGACGAGCGCGGTCGCGTCCGCGCGCCCGGCGGCCCGCTCACCGAGAAGGTCGCCGAGGGGGCGGCCGCCCCAGTAGCCGCGCTCGCGCCAGCGCGCCTGCAGCTCCGGCGGCCAGGGGGTGAACCCCTCAGCGACCGGCCGGGGCAAGTCCGTTCTCGGGCGTGAGCGTGACCGCGGCGTCGAGGGCGACGAGCCCCGACGCGGTCAGCCGCAGCGGGGCGGGGGCGGGCGCGGCGTGGATCACGCCGGCGTCCCCGCCGCGGCGAGCACGCCGGCGGGGACGGCGACGGCGTCGGCGCGCCCCGAGAGCACCAGCCGCACCGCCCGGTCGCGATCGAGCCCCTCCTCCATCACCACCGCGCACAGGCGCAGCCGCAGCCGGCACTCCTCGGCGAGCAGGGTCCGGGTCAGCGAGGTGCCCCCGGCGACCAGCGCGAGGTCGGGCGCTGCGGCGGCGCCGCGCTCGAGCTCGGCGACCGCCGCGGCGAGACCCGCCTCGGTGGCCGGGGCGTCCACCCGCAGCACCCGCGCGCCGGCGAGCTGGTCGACGCTGACCACCCGCCCGGGCAGCGAGACGCCGCCGCAGCGCAGCGGGGTGTCGAGCGGCGGATGGTGGTGCTCGTCGAGCCAGTCACGCTCGACGGCGTCGACGAACGCGGCGTCGCGCCGGTGGAGCTTGTCGCGGCCGAGCGCGCGGGTGAGGAAGTGGAAGGCGAACTGCGCCGGCTCGAAGGCGTCGTGGTAGCGGCCGAAGTGCTCCCACCAGGAGAGGCTGGGACGCGCGGAGTCCTGGATCCGCCGCACCTGCGGCCGCCGCTGCGCCTCGTAGGCGTCGAGCGCGGCGTCGAGGTGACCGCCGCACCCGGCGACGCACCCGGCGAGGGACACGGCGTCCTCCATCGCCATCTTCGTCCCCGATCCGACCGAGAAGTGCGCGGTGTGCGCGGCGTCGCCGAGCAGCACCACCCGTCCGGCGCGCCAGCGCGCGCACCGCCAGGTGCGGAAGTTGGCCCAGCGGGAGTTGTTCACCAGCAGCTCGTGGCCGTCGAGGTGGGCGGCGAAGAGCTCCTCGAGATAGACCTTGGTGCGGAGGTCGCTGGGGCCCGGCGGCCGGGTGGTGTCGAAGGCGTCGAGCCCGGCGCGGCGCCACGACTCCTCGTCGGTCTCGACGATGAAGGTGCTGACCGCGTCGCTGATGGGATAGCCGTGCACCGCGAAGACGCCGTGGGGGCCGCGCTCGTGGACGAAGGTGAGCCCGTCGAAGCGCTGGGTGGTCCCGAACCAGATGAACTTGGCGGTGGCGGTCTCGACGCCGGGCTGCAGGGTGCTGGCGAGCGCGCCGCGCAGCCGAGAGTTTCCGCCATCCGCGGCCACGACGAGGTCGTACCCGGAGAGGTCGTCGAGGCCGGCCACCTCGGCCTGGAAGCGCAGCTCGGCGCCCGCCTCCGCGGCGCGGGCCTGGAGCAGCGAGAGCAGGGTGCGCCGCGCGATCGCCGCCATGCCGTTGCCGGCGCAGTGCAGCCGCCGTCCCTTGAGTCGGACCTCGATGCGGTCCCAGTGCACCCCGTGCTCCTCGAGCGCCTCGCGGAGCACCGGGTCGGCGTCGCTCAGGTTGCTCAGGGTGGCGTCGGAGAAGACCACGCCGAAGCCGAAGGTGTCGTCGGGGCGGTTGCGCTCGAACACGGTCACCGCGACCGAGGGATCGGCGCGGCGCACCAGCGCGGCGAAGGAGAGGCCGCCCGGCCCGCCCCCCACCACGGCGACGCGGAGGCTCACGGCGTGCTCAGCGCGGGGGCGTCCGCGCGCGTGATCGCCTGTCCCACCACCTCGCAGACGAAGCGCTCGGCGGGCTCGCGGAGCGCCTCGTGGGCCTCGAGGAAGAGCTCGTGCGCCTGGCGGCCGGCCCAGCCGGCGGGGAGCAGATCGAGCGGCAGGTCGGGGTCGCGGAAGGGGAACTTGCGGTAGTCGTGGATCAGCCGGGTGCGCTCGACCACCGCCTCGCGGGGCGCCGAACGGGCGACACGGAACCGCGGCAGCCGCTCGAGGTAGCCACGGACCAGCTCGGCGTAGTCGCGGTTCAGCCCCTCGAGGTCCCAGCAGCGCGCCGCCATCTCACGGTCGACGAGAAGCCCCGAGGAGCGGCAGGTGAGCAGGTCGAGGCGCACCGCGGGCTCGGTCGAGCACCACTCCTGCACCTCGGCGCGCCGATCGTGGGGCGAGAGCCAGGTCGACGCCGCGAGCGGCCCGAAGCCGAGCCAGGAGAGCTCCTTGCGAACGCGGTCGCGCGCCGCCCGGTCGCTCTCCGGCACCTGGTAGATGACCATGTGCCACTCGCCGCTCCAGGGGACGCGGTCGCGGTCGAAGATGCGGCCGCGGCCCTCGTCGAGGAGCTGCCAGCTGCGCTCGTTGAGCGCGTAGACGGTCTCGCGACCCTCGCGGCGGGTGTCGAGCCACCCCTCCTTGCGCAGCCGGGCCATGACCACGCGCACGGTGGCCTCGTTGACCTCGAAGCGGTCGAGCAGCTCGGTCAGGGCGCGCAGCCGCACCTCGCCGCCCATGTAGCGGAGGTAGTCGCCGAAGAGGTCGAAGACGATCGAGCGCGGCTTCACCGCGGCGCCGTCCTCATCGCGCGGCGGGCACGGATCGCAGCCGCGCCGCCCAACCCGCCATCCCGGGCAGGCCCGGTCCGGTGGATCCTCCGGTCTGGCCGAACCCATGGCGTCCGCCGCAGCCGAGGAGGTCGACGTCGAGTGGACCGTCGGTGGTCGCGGTGATCGTCGCGTTGCAGTCGACATGCGCCCGAGCCGGGTCGATGGTGACGTGGCGGATGTTGGTCGCGGTGATGGCGAGGCTGTCGGACGGCGTCGCCGCCGGGGCGGCGCCGGCGTGACGGTACTCACGGATGTACGGGTTCGACGGCAGCGCGTTGTGCGCGTCGGGATGGTCGTAGCCCGTCCCCAGGGTGATCCCGTCGCTCGACACCGACCCGTTCTCGGTGGCCGCCTCCGGCACCGACCTCGGTCCCATGCCCGGACCGCCCGAGGTGACGTCGACGGTGCCCAGGTTGCGGGTCCTGGTCTCGATCGACGACAGCCAGTGGGCGTGGTCGCCGACCAGTCCCGACGCGGGGTCGTCCATCAGCGGGTTGCGCACATACGTCACCCTCGCCGGGTCGTCGACACGCCGGGTGTGGCCGAGCCAGGAGGTGAGCACCCCCCAGGTGCCGTCGTTGCACATCGTCAGGTGCTCGGAGGCGAGCCCGTGCCAGGTGATGAACTCGAAGTCGTAGTCGCCGTGCCGGTAGATCTCGGCGCGCCTGCGGGTGATGTCGTAGGGGATGAAGTCGTCGCTCGACCCCGCCCACTCCATCACCGGCTGGTTGCGGCGCGACGGGAGCAGATCGGAGAGCGTCGACCCGGGCTCGTGGACGGTCAGGGTGTCGACCGGGAGCTTGTCGGCGGCGCCGTTGACCGTCGGGAACGACGGCGCGACGTCGAGACCGTCGCAGATGAACGCCTGGCTGAAGAGGTCGGGGAAGGTGAGCGCCAGCTTGTTGGCGCTGTACGCGCCGCTCGAGAACCCGCCGATGGCGATCCGCGACTGGTCGACGGGGAAGCGGCTCGCCACGTCGGCGAGGGTCTCGAAGTTGCTGGCCCCGCTCTGGCCGTAGCCCCACTCGTCGGCGCCCCGGGCGTCGGTCCCCACCACCAGCGTCGGGACGTCGGCCCGATCGCCGACCGCATGCCACAGGTCGCTGTTCCCGGTCACCTGGTCTCCGGCGTTGATGGCGAAACCGTTGAGCCAGAGCAGGGTCGCATAACCGCCGGGCGGGGGCGCGACCCTGGGGACGTAGACGAGGTAGCGCTGGAGGCGGCCGGCGAGGTCGGGGGTGCAGTCGTCACGGCAGGGCCAGCCGAACGCCAGCCCGGGCCGCGAATCGGTCCCGGGCTCGCCCCCCTGCGAGAACCCGTTCTGCTGGCTGAAGCTCCCCGCTCGGGGACCGTTCGGGTCGCCGGGAAGGCGCCGGCCCTGGTTCATCTCGAAGTGGCTGGCGAAGAGCATCGTCATGAAGCCGCTGCGGGGCACGCCGCCGCGCTCGCCGGCCATGTCGTCGTCCCGCCCGGCGGCGAGCCGGGTGAAGTCGATGGTGGCGAAGAACGGGCTGAGGTCGCCGGCCGCGATGGCGGTGAGCTGCTGGTGGTCGCGCCAGGCGGCGTCGAACGGCTCGTCGTAGCGGAAGGCGGCGTTGAAGAAGGCGCTGGGGTGGTCGCTCAGCGCGCCGCCGGGCAGGGTCTCGGTCGGCTGGCCGCGCCGGGGGAGGAGGTAGGAACCGGCGGCACCGTCCCACAGCCCGGAGGCGGCGCCGACCCGGACCGCGCTGCGGCCGCGGGGATCGAAGGCGGAGTAGGGGATGCGCACGTCGACCTGGCGGCGAGCCAGGTCGGTGGTCACGGCGGGGTGCTCGGCACGCGCCTGGCCGCTCGCGGCGTCGACGATGTCGCCGCCGCTGCCGTGCACGGTCACGAAGACCTGCGCCGGCATCACCGTGTTGGCGCCGTGGGGGACCGACCGTCCCTGCCCCGCCTCACCACCGAGCGCGATGGTGGTCGCAACCAGGTCGGGCTCGGTCATGGTGTTGAAGGTGAGGCGGACGGCGGTGGCGCCGGCGAGCGGCCGGACCCGCACCTCGAGGAGGTCCGCCGCGTTGCTCCGGTACCTCGGCGCGGTGGGGTACGTGTAGTCCTTGTCGAAGGTGTAGAAGTACCAGCGGTACGCCGGGCCGCCGCCGTTGTCGTCCCAGATGCAGTCCTGGTACAGGAACTCACCCGAGCGGTAGGCGCTGGTGTTGCACACCCGGGTCGGCTGGGCGCGCCAGACCCCGGTGTTCTCGAACTGCGGGGCGCGGGCCGCCGGCTCGTGGAGGATGCTCGGACCCGGCGGCGGGGCCACCGAGGCGGTGGTCACGTGGGGGAGCGCCGCCGCCCCCCGGAGCATCGAGGCCTCGGTCGGTGCCGCCGCAACCAGTGTGCCGGCTGTCAGGGCACCGAGCGCGAGGACGCCGAGAGGTCCGCGTGACCTCCACACCCACCCGCCCATGAGACTCCCTCCTCGGCGACGGCCGGCCCGCACTCGACCTTGGGCCGACATGTGTCATCTATCCAACGCCCGTAATTAATGCGACACATGTCGGCCCGGAGTCAAGCCCGCAGGGGGAGCCCCCGCTCTGGGTCAGGTCACGGTGAGGGTGAGGGTCTGGGTGGTGGTCCCCGCTCCGTTGATCGCGGTGATCGTCAGGGCGTAGGTCTTCGCCGACCCCGCCGCGGGGGTGCCCGCCAGGGTCGCCGTGCCGTTGTGGTTGTCGGTGAAGGTGACGCCGGATGGCAGGGCGCCGCTCTCGGAGATGACGCAGGCCGGGTACCCGGTGGTCGTCACCGTGAAGGTGCCGGCCTTCCCGGTGGCGAAGCTCGAGGTGGCGGCGCTGGTGATCGCCGGCGCCTGCACCACGGTCAGGACCGTCGATCCGGTCACCCCCGCCGCGGTGATCGAGACGGCGGTGCTGCCGGGGCCCTTCGCGGTGGCGAGCCCGCCGGTGGAGACCGTCGCCACCGTGGCCGCGGACGACGCCCAGGTGGCTCCGGTGCTCACCGGGCCGGTGGTGCCGTCGGTGTAGGTCCCGCTGGCGGCGAGCTGCTGGGTCCCGCCCATGGGGATCGTGGCGTTGGCCGGGGTCACCGCGATGGACTTGAGGGCGGCTGCGCCGACCGTCACCGGGGTGGTGCCCGACGCCGAGCCGCTCGCCGCCGTGATCGTCGCCGCGCTCCCCGCCGCTCCGGCGGCGGTGGCGACGCCGGCCGAGGTGACGCTGACGTTGGCGGGATTCGACGAGGTCCAGGTGACCCCCGGCAGCGGGCCGGTGGTGCCGTCGGCGTAGGTGCCGGTGGCGGTGAGCTGCTGGGTGCCGCCCCGCGGGATGGTGGCGGAGGCCGGCGTGACCGCGATCGACTTGACGGTCGGATCTCCCACCGTCGCCACGGTGCTGCCGGTCAGCGGTGCGGTCGTCGTCGCGATCGTCGCGGTGATCGTGGCGGTGCCGCCGAGGGCACCGCTCGCGGTCGCGACACCGGCGGGCGTGATCGAGAAGGTGGCGGGCGTGGAGGAGGTCCAGGCGGCGTTCGTCACCGGGCCACTGCTGCCGGTGTCGAAGGCGGCGGTGGCGATGAACTGCTGGGTCGCGCCCTTGGCGACCCTGGGATGGACCGGGGTCACCGAGACCGAGGTCGGGAACGCCACCCGGCCCGGCTTCCCCTCGGGAGCGATGGTGCTGTTGCCGAGCTGACCCTCGGTGTCGGTACCCCAGCACGTGATCGCGCCGCCGGAGCCCAGCGAGCACATGTGCTCGTTGTTCGAGCCGGTCGCCAGGTCGGTCTGCGTCCCGCTGATGCCGGCGATCGCCAGCGGCGTCCCGCTGCTGATGTGGCCGGTCCCACCGAGCTCGCCCTCGTAGTCGCTTCCCCAGCACTCGACCGCGCCGCTCACCAGGACGCAGTTGGTGCGCTCGCCGGCGACGAGAGTGCTCACCCCGCCGAGGCTGCCGCTCCCGCCCACCCCCTGGACCGCCACCGGGGAGGTCGACTTTCCCGAGCCGTTGTCGCCGAGCTGCCCCCAGTCATCGTGGCCCCAGCAGTCCACCGCACCAGTGGTGAGCAGGGCGCAGGAGTGCTCGTAGCCGAGTGCCAGCGCGCTGACCGCGGTCAGGGTCCCAGTGCCCCCCACCCCCTTGACCGCCACCGGGGCGATCTGCTCGGTCGTGGTGCCGTCGCCGAGCTCGCCGTACAGGTTGCGGCCCCAGCAGTCCACGCCACCGCTGCTCAGCCGGGCGCAGGTGTGGTCCGCGCCGGACGCCAGCCCGGCAACCCCGCTCAGAGTGCCGCTGCCGCCGATGCCGGTGACCGGCGTCGGAAAGACCGCCGCACCGTTGAAGCCGTTGGCGCCGTTGTCGCCGATCTCGCCGTTGAGGTCCGACCCCCAGCAGTCGACCCCACCCGTGGAGAACACCGCGCAGGTGTGACCGCCACCCGCCGACAGGGACTTGACCCCGCCGAGAGTGCCGGTGCCACCGGCGCCCTTGACCGCCACCGGCACCCGGCTCGAGGGAGTGCCCTTGCCGCCATAGCCGTAATCGCCCTGGCCCATCTCTCCCCACGTGTTGTCACCCCAGCAGACCACCCCGCCGGCGGTGAGCAGGGCGCAGGTGTGGTCGAGGCCGGCGGAGAGGGCGGCAACGCCGGTCAGGGTGCCGGTGCCGCCGACGCCCGAGACCGGGACCGGGTAGGCGCTGTCGAGGGTGCCGTTGTTGCCGAGCTGACCGACGGAGTTCCTCCCCCAGCAGACCACCGCACCGTTGGAGAGCAGGGCGCAGCTGTGATTGTGATTTGCCACCAGCGGCCCCATCGCCGACGGGTACGTCGCCGCCCCGGTGCGCGCCGGCATGTGCAGTGCGGCGGCGCCGGCCGCGAGGGCCCCTGCGAGCAGGACCGTCCCCAGCAGATGACGGGTCAGGCGCGAACCCCGACGGCGCATGGCTTCCCCTCGACCGACGCCCCCCCGCGGCGGGTGTGCACCGCCTGCCAGAGATGTCGCGACACGTTAGTCTGAGGAGAGTGACAAAAACCGTCAATACAATTAACCGACATCCGAAGACAGGCGCGGCTGCACTGACGGAGCGGACGGTGGCCGGGCGGGCCGGCGCCGGGCCCGCGGTGGACCCGGACGCCGGCGGCGGGTCAGATCGACCCGGTGGGGGCCTCCTCGGCGGCGAAGCCGTCGGCCGAGAGGCCGCGGTACTCGCCGTCGATGTCGCCGTCGAGCTCGGCCTCCATCTCGGCGAGGTCGTCGTACTCGTAGAGCCGGACCGCCTCCTCGCGGAGCTTGGTGTAGTAGTCGAGGCCGGTCCCGGCGGGGATGAGCTTGCCGATGATCACGTTCTCCTTGAGGCCGCGCAGACGGTCGACCTTGCCGGAGATGGCCGCCTCGGTGAGCACCCGGGTGGTCTCCTGGAAGGAGGCCGCCGAGAGCCACGAGGCGGTGTTGAGCGCCGCCTTGATGAGGCCGAGCAGGACGGTCGCGGCGATCGCGGGCTCTCCGCCCTCGCTGAGCGCCTTGGCGTTGGCCTCCTCCCACTCGAACTGGGAGATGATCTCGCCGGGCAGCAGCTCGGAGTCGCCGGCGTTCTCGACGCGCACCTTGCGCATCATCTGCCGGACGATCACCTCGATGTGCTTGTCGTTGATGTCCACGCCCTGGCTGCGGTACACGTTCTGCACCTCACGGACCAGGTAGTTCTGGACATCGTCGCGGCCGCGGACCAGGAGCAGCTCCTGAGGGCTGATCGAGCCCTCGGTGAGCCGGTCGCCGGCCTGCACCTCGTCGCCGTCGCGGACCATGAGTTGGGCCGAGGCGGGCACCGGGTACTCGCGGGACTCCTCCTCGATGGTGCGGACCACCACCTCGTGCTTGCCGATGCGGGCCACGCCGCCGTAGCGGGCGCGGAGCGCGACCGCGTTGCCGTCGGCGTCGGTACCGCGCACCACCTCGGCGCCCTCGGGCACCGCCTGGCCGTCCTCGACGACCGGCACCATGCGGTCGCCGACGGGGTAGGTGGTGTCGAAGACGTCGCGGGAGACGACCTTCACCTTGAGGGTCTTGGCGTCGCCGCGGACCAGCTCGACGACGCCGTCGACCTCGCTGATCAGCGCCTTGCCCTTGGGCACGCGGGCCTCGAAGAGCTCCTCGACGCGGGGCAGACCCTGGGTGATGTCGGAACCGCCGGTGGCGACACCGCCGGTGTGGAAGGTGCGCATGGTGAGCTGGGTGCCCGGCTCGCCGATCGACTGCGCGGCGATCACGCCCACCGCCTCGCCGATCTCGACCAGGCGTCCGGTGGCGAGGTTGCGCCCGTAGCACGAGCGGCAGACGCCCTCGCGCGCCTTGCAGGTCATGATGCTGCGCACCCTGACCCGCGGCAGGCGCGCCCGCTCCGCGTAGATGCGGCGCGCCGCATGGTCGGTGATCTCGGTGCCGGCCTCGACCAGCACCTCGTCGCCGAGAACGACGTCCTGCGAGGCGATGCGCCCGCTGTAGCGGTCGATGACCCGCTCCTTGAGCGCCTCGTCGTTGACGTCGACCCAGATGCCCGCGGTGGTCTCGCAGTCCTCGATGCGCACGATGACGTCCTGGGCGACGTCGACCAGGCGCCGGGTGAGGTACCCGGAGTCGGCGGTGCGCAGCGCGGTGTCCGCGAGGCCCTTGCGGGCGCCGTGGGTGGAGATGAAGTACTCGAGGACGGTGAGGCCCTCGGAGAAGTTCGCCTTGATGGGCAGGTCGATGATCCGCCCGGTCGGGTCGGCCATGAGTCCGCGCATGCCCGCCAGCTGGCGGATCTGCTGGACCGAGCCGCGCGCCCCGGACTGGGACATCATCAGCACCGAGTGGAACTTGTCGAACGAGCTCATCGTCGCCTTGGTCACCTCGTCGGTGGCCTTGGTCCAGATGTCAACCGTCTTCTGGTAGCGCTCGTCGTCGGTGATCAGCCCGCGCCGGAACTGCAGGTCGATGGCCTCGACCTCGCGCTCGCCGCGGTCGATGATCGCCGCCTTGGCCGGCGGGGTCTTGATGTCCATCGCCGAGATGGTCACGCCCGCCCGGGTGGCGTAGTGGAAGCCGAGCCGCTTGATGTCGTTGACGATGCCCGCGGTGCGCTCGCTGCCGTGCAGGTCGTAGCAGTCCTTGACCAGCGAGCGCAGCTTCTTGCTGTCGAGCACCTCGTTGTAGAAGGTGAGCGGCGGGTAGGGGTTCTCGGTGCCCTCGTCGCCGAGCGGCAGCGCCTCGTTGAAGATCACCCGGCCCACGGTGGTGGTGACCATCGTGTTGCCCTCGGGCGTGGGGTCACCCACCGGGGTGCGGTCCACCATGTAGCGGGGGATGCGCACCCGGATCTGGTCGTGGAGCTGGATGGCGCCGTGCTCGAAGGCGAGCGACGCCTCCTCGGGAGTCGAGAAGTGGGGCAGGCGGCGCAGCCCCTCCTCGTCGGCAGGCGCGGGCAGCCGCTCCTGGGTGAGGTAGTAGGACCCGAGCACCACGTCCTGGGTCGGCGCCACCACCGGGTAGCCGTTGGAGGCGCTGAGGATGTTGTTCGACGACATCATCAGGTTCTTGGCCTCGGCCACGGCGCCGCTGAAGAGCGGGACGTGGACGGCCATCTGGTCGCCGTCGAAGTCGGCGTTGAAGGCGGTGCAGACCAGCGGGTGGATCTGGATCGCCTGGCCCTCGACGAGCACCGGCATGAACGCCTGGATGCCGAGGCGGTGGAGGGTGGGGGCGCGGTTGAGCAGCACCGGGTGCTCGTGGATGACCTGGTCGAGGACATCCCACACCTCGGGGCGCACCCGCTCCACCATGCGCTTCGCGCTCTTGATGTTCTGGGTGTAGTTCTGGGCGACCAGCTCGCGCATGACGAACGGCTTGAAGAGCTCGAGCGCCATCTTCTTGGGCAGGCCGCACTCGTGGAGCTTCAGCTCCGGGCCGACCACGATGACCGAGCGGCCGCTGTAGTCGACGCGCTTGCCGAGCAGGTTCTGGCGGAAGCGGCCCTGCTTGCCCTTGAGCATGTCGGAGAGCGACTTCAGCTTGCGGTTGCCGGTGCCGGTGATCGCCCGGCCGCGGCGGCCGTTGTCGATGAGGGCGTCGACCGCCTCCTGGAGCATGCGCTTCTCGTTGCGCACGATGATCTCCGGGGCGCCGAGCTCGAGCAGCCGCTTCAGCCGGTTGTTGCGGTTGATGACGCGCCGGTAGAGGTCGTTGAGGTCGCTGGTGGCGAAGCGGCCGCCGTCGAGCTGCACCATCGGGCGCAGCTCCGGGGGAACCACCGGCAGCACCTCGAGGATCATCCACGAGGGAGAGGTCGAGGACTTGCGGAAGGCCTCGACCACGCGCAGCCGCTTGATCGCCTTCTGACGGCGCTGGCCGCTCGTCGACTTCGACTCCTCGCGCAGCCGCAGCGACTCCTGGCCGAGGTCCATCTGGTTGAGCAGCTCGCGGACCGCGGCGGCGCCGATGCCCGCCTTGAAGACCTTGCCGAACTTCTCGATGTACTCGCGGTACTGGGTGTCGGTGAGGATGTCGCGGACCTGGAGCGCCTCCAGCTCCTGGCGCTGCTTGTCGATCTGCTCGCGCATGGTGGCGAGCTCGTCGCGGCCGCTGAACTCGGCCTCGGCGCGGCGACCCTCGAGCTCGGCGCGCCACTGCGCCACCTCGGCGCCGGCGGCGTCCTCGGTCTCCTGGATCTGGTTGGCGATCTCCGCCTCCAGCTCCTCGCGGCGCGCCGCGGTGCGCGCGGCGACGTCGACGGCGACGTCCTCCTCGAGGGCGGTGCCCTTGGGGACCACCACCTCGGAGACCACGCCGTCGCTCAGCGAGAAGTCCGCGGGGGCCTTCTTGCCCTTGCCGGTGCGCACCCGGTCCTCGATGTCGGCGCCGCTCTCCTCGAGGGCGGCGAGCCGCTCGGTGAGCGAGGTCTGCAGCCGCTCGCGCTCGGCGGTGGCCGACTGCTCACGCTCGGCGATGCGCGCCTCGACGTCGGTGCGGTAGTCGTCGACCGAGGTCTGCTGGCGCTCGCGCAGCGCGCTCACCCGCTCGTCGCTGTCGGGGTCGAGCCTGGTCAGCATCTCCTGCCGCGCCTTCTCGTCGAGGAAGGTGACGATGTAGTTGGCGTAGTAGAGGACCTTCTCGAGGTTGCGCGGGCTCATGTCGAGGAGCAGCCCCATGCGGCTGGGGATGCCCTTGAAGTACCAGACGTGCGAGACCGGAGAGGCCAGCTTGATGTGGCCCATGCGCTCGCGGCGCACCTTGCTCCGGGTCACCTCCACGCCGCACTTGTCGCAGATGATGCCCTTGTACCGGTAGCGCTTGTACTTTCCGCAGTGGCACTCCCAGTCCTTGGTGGGACCGAAGATCTTCTCGCAGAACAGGCCGTCGCGCTCCGGCTTCAGGGTTCGGTAGTTGATCGTCTCGGGCTTGGTGACCTCGCCATGCGACCACGAGAGGATCATCTCGGGGCTGGCGATACTCAGTCGGAGAGCGTCGAAGTTCTCGAGCTTCAGCACAGTGTCAATGCACCTCTGCGGTCCCGGAGGACGCCGACGTCCCCCGGGCATCCCGGGCAGCAGTCAAGTCCCGCACGAGGCGGGTGTATGTGGGGAACGGGTACCTGGTCAGCGCGCTCGCCCTCAGCGGACCGTCTCATCGACCTCGTCGCGCTCATCGCGCTCGAGGTTGATGCCGAGGTCGAGCGGAATGTCGGGGATGTCCTCCTCGCCGAGCACGATCTGCTGCTCGTCGTCGGACATGATCTCGACGCCGAGGGCAAGACCCTCGAGCTCCTTGACGAGGACCCGGAACGACTCGGGGATGCCGGCCTCCAGCGTGTTCTCACCCTTGACGATGGCCTCGTAGGCCTTCACCCGTCCGACGATGTCGTCGGACTTCACGGTGAGGATCTCCTGGAGGATGTGGCTGGCGCCGTAGGCCTCCAGCGCCCAGACCTCCATCTCGCCGAAGCGCTGGCCGCCGAACTGGGCCTTGCCTCCCAGCGGCTGCTGGGTGACCAGGCTGTAGGGGCCGGTGCTGCGGGCGTGGATCTTGTCCTCGACGAGGTGGGCGAGCTTGAGCATGTAGATGAAGCCCACGGTCACCTCGCGGTCGAAGTACTCGCCGGTGCGGCCGTCGCGCAGCCGCTGCTTGCCGGAGCGCGGCAGGCCCACCCGCTCCAGCTCGTTCTCGATGGTCTCCTCGGAGGCGCCGTCGAACACCGGCGAGGCCACCTTGAGCCCGAGGGCCGCGGCGGCGTAGCCGAGATGGGTCTCGAGCACCTGGCCGAGGTTCATGCGGCTGGGCACGCCCAGCGGGTTGAGGACGATCTCGACGGGGGTGCCGTCGGGCAGGTAGGGGATGTCCTCGATCGGCAGGATGCGGGCGATGACGCCCTTGTTGCCGTGCCGGCCGGCCATCTTGTCGCCCTGGCTGATCTTGCGCTTCTGGGCGACGTAGACCCGCACCAGCTCGTTGACGCCCGGGGGCAGCTCGTGGCCGCTCTCGCGGCTGAACTCGCGGACGTCGACGACGATGCCGCGCTCGCCGTGGGGCACGCGCAGCGAGGAGTCGCGCACCTCGCGCGCCTTCTCACCGAAGATCGCGCGGAGCAGCCGCTCCTCGGCGCTGAGCTCGGACTCGCCCTTGGGGGTGATCTTCCCCACCAGGATGTCGCCCGGGTGCACCTCGGCGCCGACGTAGATGATGCCCCGGTCGTCGAGGTTCTTCAGCGTCTCCTCGGAGACGTTGGGGATGTCGCGGGTGATCTCCTCGGGGCCCAGCTTGGTGTCGCGGGCCTCGATCTCGAACTCCTCGATATGGATCGAGGTGTACTTGTCCTCGCGGACCACCGACTCGCTGATGAGGATGGCGTCCTCGAAGTTGTAGCCCTCCCAGGGCATGAACGCCACCAGCACGTTGCGTCCCAGGGCCAGCTCACCGGCGTCGGTGGACGGGCCGTCGGCGAGCACGTCGCCGGCGTCGACCCGCTGGCCGGGGGTGACGATGGTGCGCTGGCTCAGGCAGGTGCCCTGGTTGCTGCGCACGAACTTGTGGATGCCGTACCAGGTGTCGGGGGTGCCGTCGTCGGGGCGGACCAGGATGCCGTAGGGCGAGTCCTGGCCGCTGCGCACCCGGATGGTGGTGCGGTCGTCGGCGGGCGGCTCGGGGTAGGCGACGGCGGCGACGGTGCCGGAGACCCGGTTGATCACCAGCTCGCCGCTGTTGCGGGCGGCGTGCACCTCCATCCCGGTGCCGACGATCGGCGACTCGGTCACCAGCAGCGGCACCGCCTGGCGCTGCATGTTCGAGCCCATCAGCGCCCGGTTGGCGTCGTCGTGCTCGAGGAAGGGGATCAGCGCCGTCGCCACGCTCACCGTCTGCTTGGGGGAGACGTCCATGTAGTCGACGTCGGTGATCGGCTGGTCCTTGTAGAGGTGATGGCTGCGGCAGGTGGTGTGGGGACTGGTGAAGTGCCCGTCCGGACCCACCGGCGCGTTCGCCTGCGCCACCGTGTACTTGTCCTCCTCGTCGGCGGACAGATAGACGATGTCGTCGCTCACCCAGGGCTGGATCACGGCCTCGACCAGACCGCCGGTCTGGAGGCGCTTCACCGCCGTCTCGTCGAGCATGTCGCCGGCGTTCACCCCCGCCTGCGCGTAGTCGCGCGCGGCGGTGCGGCCGATGAGGATGTGCGAGTCCCTGGCGACGTCGACCTCGCGGTAGACCTTGCGGAAGGGGGTCTCGATGAACCCGAACTCGTTGACCCGGGCGTAGGTCGCCAGCGAGCCGATCAGGCCGATGTTCGGACCCTCGGGGGTCTCGATCGGGCAGATCCGGCCGTAGTGGCTGTGGTGGACGTCGCGGACGTCGAAGCCGGCGCGCTCGCGGCTCAGGCCACCGGGGCCGAGCGCCGAGAGCCGCCGCTTGTGGGTCAGCTCGGCGAGCGGGTTGGTCTGGTCCATGAACTGCGAGAGCTGGCTGGAGCCGAAGAACTCCTTGATCGCCGCCACCACCGGGCGCGCGTTGATCAGGCTCGCCGCGGTCACCGTGGCCGCGTCGCAGAT
>DATARS010000017.1:0-15106 GCA_036269455.1 Candidatus Dormiibacterota bacterium
ATCGGCAACTGCAACACCCACGTCCGACGCGGCCAGTCATTGCACATGTCGAACGCCCTCTGCATCGATGAGGAGCGGGTCACGGCCCCGATCCGGGACGAGAATCTCGAGGGTGGGACGGCGCTCTTTCCGCATATCCACGGCCCGCTCGCGATCACCGCGGTGGTGGAGGTGCGGGAGCTCGCCGCGTGCCACACCCGGAGCGCCGCCGCCGCGGCGATCGCCCTGGGTGCCCGCGTCCGGCCCTGAGCGGTGGTGCCGGCGCCGCGCACGTGCCGGCCGAGATGGTCGATCGAGTAGAGGATTCGAACCTCGAACATCGGTTCGAGCGCGGTGGTTGAGGGCCTCGGTGAATTCGCGCGGCCGGAGCGCTGTGGGCTCACTTATCGGCTGTGCTGGAACTGGACACCGTCGTAGCTCAGCGCCCACTGCGCGTAGGATGGCACGAGCGAGGACAAGCTGCGCGGACAGTGATATCAGCCCCTACCATGACCTGTGATGGCCTCGACCGCTGAACCCGTTCCCGACCCGATCGACGAGGAAGTCGAGAGGCTGCTGGAGCACCCGGCTGTGCGCAAGCGCCTCGAGGACTTCGAGCGCCGGCTGGCGGAGGGAACCCTTGGGGACGGGATCCCGCACAGCGAGGTCCGCCGCCGGCTCGGCATGCCGCCCCAGGAGCCCGAGCCACCGCCCGACCGCAGTTGAGGCTCGTCTGGGAGCCCGCCGCTCTTCAGGATCTGGAGGAGGCGGCGGCTTGGTCGCAGTCACAGGCTGCGGCGGTTGTTGAGGCGATGGAGCGGATGGCGACGATCGGCTGGTCCCTAGGGAAGCCCAGGCGCCGGCTGGGGATCCGGTACTGGCCGGTCCCACCACTCGGCGTCTTCTACCGGCAGGTGGGCGACGAGCTGAGGGTGCTCCAGGTCGTCGACGTCCATCGTCTGCTCGACGCCCCTTGAACGCGGTCGAGTAGCTGGATGAGGTGCTCAGTGACGCTCGCTGCCAAGGTGCCGGCGGTCCTCGTCGCGTCACTCCTCGCGCTCGCAAGCTGCGGCGGGACCGCGGTGCCACCCTCTCCCTCGATCGCGCAGACGACGACCGCAGGGACATCCGCTTCCACCATGCCCACCTCGGCCTCGACCATGGCGACGCCCACGCGGAATCGCCTCGTCGTCTCGTCGCTGAACCTGGATCTGCAGTTCATCGAGGTGACTTGCGACGCCTCAGCGAGCCTCGTCCCCGTCGGTTCGAATGTCGCCTATGCGAACTGCGGACCCCATGGCTTCGTTCGCTTCATCGGCAACGACGCCGGACCTCTGCATCCGCTGCGGACGGCCGCGGACGGCACGGAGCTGCAATGGTGGGACGCTTCCGGACACGGCTTCACCGCGAAGCTGGGGCCTATTCACGGGCAGCAGTCGGACATCGATCCGGCAGGGGTCCCGCGCAATCAGGACGGGACCTGGCCCGGACACGGCGTTGCGGGTCATCCAGCGTACGTGGTCATTCGGACGGCGACCCTGCAGTACGAACGCCAGGGGCAGGTATCACCAGGGTGAGCCGCATCTCGCGCCTGGCCATCAGTGCCAGGGCGAAGCCCGTGACCACTGTCGCGAGGGCCAGGACCGCGCTTCGAGCGCGAGGTCGATCCGGATGGCGTCCTGCCGAGCGACGAGCGCGCGCGACGCGCGCAGTATGCGAAGCGCGCCCACTTCACGCGGCTCGCGATTGCGTCCGCCGCTGCACGTCGACGAGAGGGTCGTGGATCAGGGACCAGAGGCGAGACGGCATAGCGGTGACAATGCAGCCGCCGCCTACTGTGCCGGAACCTCGCCCATGACGAACGTGCCGGTGGAAGCGTTGACCACGACCCGCTCGGTCTTGGCGGGCGCAGGGCAGCCTTGGAACGTCTGCGGAGGGATGGGAGCAGGGCCACAGCTACCGTGCCCAAAGGTGCCGCTGAACACGACGCTCCACACCAGAACATCTGGGCCGAGGAATGTGGAACCGTGAGCCACATCCCGGAAATGGGCACAGCTCGCGGAGATCACCGTGACAGGCGTCGCCGACTCAGCGCTGGATCGCGCGACCGTGATGGCCTTGTCGCGGTCGATGCCGGTGCACTGGGACGTGGGCGTAGCGCTCGGTGCAGGTGAGGAGGCGCCACAGGCGCAGGCGCTGAGTGCAGCGCCGATAAAGAGCACGATGGCCTTGCGGTTGCTCACTGCCCTACAACGCCTGAGCCTGGCGGTGAGTTCCTGGCCAGGGTGCTGATCACACGCGGTCGCCAGGGGCGAGCCGGCGATGGGCCTCACGCGCCCTCGCCGACGCCGCGCTCGCGCCATAGCGGCGCATCACCGTCGAGGATCGCCAGCCGCCGAGCGTCATCAGGTCCTCCTCCGAACCACCGGCAGCCTTCCAGGCGTGGGCGAAGGTGTGGCGGAAGAGGTGGGCGTGGATCCTCGACGGGTCGAGACCGGCCTGCACAGCGCGCGCCTTGAGCAGCTGCCCGATGCCCGAGACGGTGAGCGCCCCCTTGAGACCGAGCCAGAGGTTGGGCAGCTCGGTCCACCGGTGCGCGGTCCGCAGCCGCAGGTACCGATCGAGGTCGCGGGCGGTCTTGGGACCGAAATAGACGTCGCGCTCCCGCCGCCCCTTCCCCATGACCCGCGCCTGGCCCTCGTCGAGGTCGAGCCGGTCGACGGTCATGCCGGCCACCTCGCCAACCCGCACGCCGGCGTCGAGCATGAAGCGGATCAGCGCGGCGTCCCTACGCTCCTCGAACGTGCGCCCGGAGCAGGCGCGCAGCAGGGCGGCGACGTGCTCGTCGGAGAGATGTCCGGCGGGCGGTCCTCGACGGTCGGGGCCTTCACCCGGTCGAGCGGCGAGCGGTCGAGCTCCCCCTCCTCGACGAGCCAGGCGAAGGTCTTATCGGCTCTCTTCGAGTTCAGGTCCGCTGGCTGGGGAGAGAGGATTCGAACCTCTGATTGGCTGATCCAGAGTCAGCTGCCTTACCACTTGGCCACTCCCCAGCGGAGCGAACGGAGAGTCTAGCCCAAGCGCGGCGGGTCCCCGGCGAGTTTGGCAACCGGTGCGCGCACCTATACTGAGTGCCGTGAACCTTCTCGAGCTGCTCCGCACCCAGGCGCGGAAGTTCCGGTGCCCGGTCTGCGGCGAGAGCATGGCGGACTGCGGCATCAAGGTGCTCGCGCAGCAGGGGAACAGGGCCCTTGTCCGGGTGACCTGCTCCGCCTGCAACGACGAGAACCTGCTCCAGATCGTCATCCAGACCGAGGCCGATGTGCCCGTCGAGCCGGCCGGGCCGCCGCTCTTCGACGAGCCCCGTCCCGACGGCGTGCCGCCGATCGAGAGCGACGAGCTCCTCGACCTGCACAGCTTCCTCTCCGGCTGGAACGGCGACCTCCGCGAGCTCACCGAGAGCTGAGTCCCGCCCGATCAGGGGGTGGGCGAGGCTCGCGGTGAGGGTGCCTCCGTGGCTCCGAACGTGGGCAGCGGCAGCAGCGGAGTGGGCGTCGGCTCCGGCGTCGCGGTGACCTCCGGCGCCGGCGTCTCCGTCGGCACCGGGGTGGGCGCCGGGGTCGGGGTTCCCGAGGAGCTGTCGAAGCCGTGCTGGAACACGCTGGCGGGCAGCGAGTTGACGAAGGGGACGGTGATCCCCTTGGCCACGGCGGTGCCGTAGACGCCGTCCATCCCGATCTCGGCGGTGTTGTCGCCCTCGGTGTGTCCCGCCCAGGTCGCCACCACGAAGTCGGGCGTGTAGCACATGTACCAGGCGTCGACGAAGTCGTCGGTGGTGCCCGACTTGCCCGCGGTCTGGTGGCGGAAGGGCAGTCCCCACTGGCCGGCGTAGCCGCGCAGGATGCGGGTGAGCATCCCCGCCTGGGACGCCGACATCAGCTCGGGGCCCTGGGAGGGCTCGCCGGCGTCGACGATGGTGTCCTGTCCGGAGATCACCTTGAGGATGGCGCGGGTCGCCACCTTGTGGCCGCCGTTGGCGAAGGCCGCGTAGGCCGCGGCGTGCTCGATCATCCGCACCGACGACGAGCCGATGGCGGTGTTGGCGTTGGGGGCGAGCTGGCTGGTGATCCCCAGCGAGTGGGCGAAGTCGATCACCTTCTGCACTCCGGCGATGGTCATCGCCTGCTCGGCGGGGATGTTGCGTGAGAGCACGAGCGCCCGCGAGGCGCTGATCGGCCCCAGGAAGGCCCCGTCGAAGTCCTTCACCCCGCCGAGCGCCTGGGACTCGGCCCGGGTGTCCTGGAGGACGGTGCCCGGCGTCAGCGTGCCGTCCTTGAAGCCGGTCTCGTACACGTAGGGCTTGAACGAGGACCCCGGCCGGCGCTCCGCGGTGACCACGTTGAACTGGCCGCCGATGGCGTTGTTGGCGAAGTCCGCGGATCCGGCCATGGCGAGGATGTCGCCGTTGGTGGGCGAGATCATCAGCAGCGCGGCGTTGTTTGCACCGTGACCGACCCTGGTCGCCACCGCCCCCACCGCGGCGGTCGCCTGCCTCTGGATCGTGAGGTCGAGGGTGGTGTCGACCTCGAGGTCGCCGTCGGTGACCCCGGGGTCGTCCGCGAACTGCTGCTCCAGGGTCTCGCGCACGTACTGGGCGAAGTGCGGAGCCGCCCCGCCGAAGGCCGGGCTCTGCGGGTTCTTGCTGAGATCCGTCCTGAGCGTCTGCTGGTTCTGGGCCGCCACCGCGGCGTTGGAGGCGAGCGGGTCGACGGCGTCGGCCTCTGCCTGGGTGATGTCGCCGGTGGCGACGAGCGCGCTGACCACGTAGTGCTGCCGGGCGAAGGCGGCATCCGGGTTCTGGAAGGGGTCGTAGTACGAGGGCGCCTGGGGCAGGCCGGCGAGCAGGCTGGCCTCGCGGAGGTCGAGGGCCGAGGCGTCCTTGTTGAAGAAGGTCCGCGCCGCGTTCTGGATGCCGTACGCGCCGTGGCCGTAGTAGATGAGGTTGAGGTACTTCTCGAGGATCTCCGCCTTGCTGAAGCGGCGGTCGATGGCGTTGGCGAGCAGCGCCTCGCGCAGCTTGCGCAACGGCGACTTGTCTGCGTTGGGGCCGAAGAAGGCGAGCTTGGCAAGCTGCTGGGTGATGGTGCTCGCACCCTGCGACGGCCGGCGCGCGATCACGTCGACGAAGAGCGCCTTGGCGATGCGCCCGAAGTTGAAGGCGCCCTCCTGGTAGAACTGGCGATCCTCGGCGGCGACGGTCGCCTTCTGCAGGATCGGCGCGACCTTGGCGAGCGGCACCGAGGTGCGGCTGACGTCGTCGTGGCCGGTCTCGGTGATCAGGGTGTGGTGGCGGTCGTAGATGCGGATCGTCCCGGTGGCCCGCCCGATGGCGCTGACGTCCGGGGTGGTCAGCGCCGCATAGGCGACCAGCCCGCCGAGGAGCAGGCACTGCGCCGCCACCAGGCCGAGCGCGATCCGGATCCCCAGCCGCCAGCGCGGCGGGATCCGCCGCCACCAGCCCGGGCCGCGCCCGGCGGTGTCGACCGGGGCCGCGGTGCGGACCCCCGCCCGGCGCCGGCGTGCGGGCGGCGACGGGCGCACCCGCCGCTCACCTCCGCCGCCCCGTCCCCCTCCCCTGGGTGCCGACCGGGTCAGGACGCGCTCCCCACCGGGACCTGGTGGCGCTGCTCCGCCTCGACCCGGTCGAGCAGGCGGCCGGCGGCCACCTTGCCCCCGGCGGTCGCGGCGGAGCCGGCGGCGGCGACCGCCACCTTCTGGAGGATGCCGCCGCCGGAGTTGCCGAAGCGCTTCTCGAGATCCTCGCGGAGCAGCCTCAGCTCTCGGGCGACGTCCTCGACGGTGGCGCCGTCGAGCACCTCGTCGTCGTCGTCGTCCCGGGAGCGGACGGCGGCACGGAGCACCAGGCCGACCACCACCAGCGCGGCGATCGCCCCGGCGATGGCCACGATCTGGGGGCCGTCGCGGCGCAGCCGCGCCTTCCAGTCGAGCTCGGAGCGAACCTTGCGGGCGAAGCGTTCGACGTCCTCGGCGAGCGCCTCGCGGGTCAGCTCGACCTCTCGACGCCTCGCCTGGGCAGTTCCTTCACCCACTCGAAATCCTCCTTGAACGTGCCGACGGCCTCCTTCGTGGTCCGCACCGTGCTCATCACCCTCCGGTAGCCGATCAGGCCACAGATGGCGGCGATCACGAAGAGGAGGACGCCGAAGATCAGCCAGCCAAGCCAGGCGTGACCGAGCAGGCCCCCGATGGCCGCCGGCACCGCCCCGAGAGCGTAGATGAAACCGAGGAATGCACACGCGAGGGCGATGCCGAGGAAGATCCCCGCCTTCAGCGAGCGGATCGCGCTCTCCTTCGCCTGCTCCTTGGCGAGTTCGATCTCGAGCCGCACCAGCCGGGTGGTGTCCTCGGTGATGCGGTGAAGGAGGGCGGAGAGGTCCTCGTCCTCCTGGACGCGCGCGGCCATCCGATTACCCCTAGACGTTGAGCTGCGACACGTCGATGTCGCGCAGACCCTCGGGCGGCTGGACGCCATGCTCGTGGAGCAGCTTGAGCAGCTGAAGCACGTACCGCACCCCGTTGAGGTTGACCCCGTGATTGCGGGTCAGATTCTGGATGGTCTGCAGCTTCTGGATGTCGCGCTGCGAGAACCGGCGCCGGTTGGTGGAGGTCCGCTGCGGGATCACCAGCCCCATGTTCTCGTACATCATCAGCGTCCGCGGGTGGGTCTCGAGGATCTCCGACGCGACGCTGATGGTGTAGATCGGCTTGTCCAGGGACAGGTTGAGCTCTCGCGGCCCGCGCTCCGGCACACCGTCCCTCGCGCCCACCGGCGTCACTCCCTGAGCCACTCGCCGATGCCCTCGGAGAGCGAGCTCGGGGTGGTGTGCGCCTTGATCAGGAACTCGTGAGCGCCGAGCTTGAGACCTCGGTCGACGAGCTCCTTCTCTCCGTAGTTGCTCAGCATGATCACCGGGATCGCCGCGGTCTCGGGCTCCTGCCGGAGGGCCTGCAGCACCTCGAAGCCGTCCTTCTTGGGCAGGCGGATGTCGAGGAAGATGATGTCGGGGAGCAGCTCGCGGGCCCGGACCAGGCCCTCCTCGCCGTCCACTGCGACATTGACGCGGTAGCCGTCCAGGGAGAGCTTCATCCGGTACATCTCCAGCACGGCTGGATCGTCCTCGATGAGCAGGACGTCGATGACCTCGTTGTCCACGCGAATCTCCCGGAGGGCAGTGGGGGCATGACCCAGCCGCGGCAGCGGCAGTATAGCCGTCAGGGTCGCCTCGGACCACAACGGTATAATTGCCGCATAGCGTAACCCAACAGCAGCACTGGGGGCTATGGACCCAGAGATGTGGGGTGCCCAGGAACCCCGCCGTGACCTAGAGCCGGACCTCTGTGACGTCGATGTCGTCGAGGTGCGGCGGTCGCCGGATACCGTGCTCGTCGAGAAGGCGGAGGCACTGGATCACATACCGGGCTCCGTTGAGGTTGAGCCCATGCTGGCGGGTGAGGCGCTGGATCGCCTGGAGGGCCAGGATGTCGCGCTGCGAGTACCGCCGCCGGTTCGTGCTCGTCCGATGGGGCACGATGAGGTTCAGGTGCTCGTACATCATCAGCGTGCGCGGGTGGGTCTCGAGGATCTCGGACGCCACGCTGATGGTGTAGATGGGCTTGTCGAGGCCGACCGGCGCCGGAGCCACGCTCACCTGTGCTCCTCCGGCCGGTTCACCGGGCGGCTTCCGACCGCGACCTTCCGATCCGGCCCGGCGACCGGTTCCTCTGAGTATACGGATCTCAGGCCACAGTGCCTCACCCACCTTGTGGACCCTCATCCCACACCGAGGATGTGGGATGAGCACCGGGGCCGTCACCGTGCCGTAACCCCGCGCAGGCGCCCCCCGTTTGAAGCCTCGTCGGAGGTGCGGACCCCGCTCCGAGACCAGGGGTCCAGGCGCAGACCCGCCCTTCCGACGCTCATAGGAGGAGCGCGAATGATCCAGCCCGATGGGCGGGCCTCGCTGGCAACCCGCGAGCGCTATCTGAAGCGCCGGCGGGCCGGTCGGTTCGGGGATCGGGGTGTGATCGCGTTGTGGCTGGGCTTCGGGGCCCTGGTGTCCTGGCTCGCCATCGCGGGGCTCGCCGGCCTCTCGCACTAGGGAGCTGTCGGCCTCAGACCGGGAGGCGCAGTCCCTCGACGAGGAGATCCAGCGCCTCCGCCCACGCCCAGGGTCCGTCCACGGTGTGGATGGCCGCCGCGAGAACCTCGTCCGGGACCTCCGCGTCGGCGATCGCGACCGGCGTCCCCAGCGTCCCGGCCGCACGCGCGACCCTGAGCATGGGGACGTCGCCCCCGTCGTCCCCGGCGGCGCAGAGGGCCGCCGTCCCCCAGCCGGCGGCGCGGATCTCGCTCACCGCGCTCCCCTTGTCCCGGCCCAGGGGCACCCGCACCTCGGCGGCGCGCTTGCCCGCGGCGACCGCCAGCCCCCACTCCTGCGCGACCTCCGTGGCGAGCTCCATCGCCTCCTCCGCGGCCGAGGGCGAGCCCAGACCGCGGGTGTGCAGCACGGCGGCGCAGCGCTTGCGCTCGAGGCGCGCCCCCGGCAGCCGGCCGGCGGCGAGCGCCTCCTCGAGCGCCGCGGTGGCGGACGCGAGCGCGGCCAGCCAGCCCTCGACCCCGTCGGCGAGCTCGAGCCGGCCTCCCGACCACCACTCCAGCCCCAGGTTTCCCGAGGCGACCCCCTCGGGGCCGAGCTCGAGGCGCCGGGCGACGTCGTCGCTGTCGCGGCCGGTGATCACCGCGAGCCCGACCGGGCAGCGCGCCCCGTCGCCCGCCCCGGCCCCCCGGCGGGTCAGCCAGGCGACCGCTGCGGCGGCCCGGGGCAGCGGCCGGGCGGCGTCGGGACGGGACACGATCGGTGCCAGCGAGCCGTCGAAGTCGGTGCAGACGAGCAGCCCGCCGGCGTCGAGGGCGCGGTTCACGAGCACCGCGGCGAGCCGGTCCGGAGCGGTCATCACTGCTCTGGCATGAGGTCAGGCGATCAGCTCGCGGAGGTCCTGCAGCTGGGAGGTGATCCAGCGGGTGATGTCGTTGGCCCGCACGGTGTCGCGGATGCGCTCGGCGCGGGCCACGCGCTCGGGCTCGTCCATGCGCAGGCTGAGGTAGAGCGCCTCGGCGGTCTCGTCGACGTCGAACGGGTTCACGGTCACGGCCAGCTCGCCGAGCTCCTCGTGTGAACCGGCGTTCTCGCTGAGCACGAGCACGCCGTTGCGCCGGTTGCAGAGGATCCCCTCCTTGGCCACCAGGTTCATGCCGTCGTAGATGGGGTTGACGAGCAGGACGTCGAAGGACTTGTACGCCGCAACCGCCTTGTGGAAGTTGTCCTCGATCTCCAGGCGGATCGGCATCCAGCCGTGGCGCCCGAAGCGCCGGTTGATCCGCGCGCAGACGCCGACGATGCTTCCCAGGTAGGCCCGGTAGTCGTCGATGTCCTGCCGCGACTCCTGGAGGAGCGCCCAGAACTGCACCCGCTCGTGGAGCTCGGGGTGCGCCTCGAGCATCCGCTCGTAGGCGACGAAGCCGCGGACCACGTTCTTGGAGAGGTCGGTCCGGTCGACGCGGAGGATGAGGTGATCCGGGCGCCACTGGGCGATGCGCTGCTCCTCGGCGAGCACGTTGGGATGCTCGAGCAGCCCCTCGAACTCACCGACGTCGATGCTGATCGGGTAGCTGCGCACCCAGATGGCCCGCCCCTCGTGGAAGACGGTGCGCTCGCGGTAGTCGACGGCGAGGCCGAGGTTCTCCTCGCAGGTGAGCAGGAAGTTGCGCACGTCGCGTGAGGTCTGGAAGCCGATGATGTCGTTGCCGAGGATGCCCAGGGTGATGCCGTCGCGGATCTTCTTGGGAAGGATCTTCCAGTACTGCGGCGTCGGCCACGGGATGTGCACGAACTGCTGCAGGCGCACCCGGGGCAGCTCGGCCCGGACCATCTGGGGCACGCAGTAGAGCTGGTAGTCCTGCACCAGCACCAGCAGCGGGACCTCGGACCGGCGCGCCTCCTGGATGACGCGCTCGGCGAAGAGACGGTTGACGTGCTGGTAGCCGTCGCGCCAGGCGCGCTCGGTGGTGGCGTCGACGATGGGCTCGCGGCTCAGGTCCCAGAGGTAGTGCTGGATGAACCAGAGAAGCGGGTTGCTGAAGACGCTGTAGTACAGGTCGTACGCCTCGGGGCCGGCGTCGACGAAGGCCACGCGATACGAGGTGTCGTCCTCGGCGGTGAGGCGCACGGTGCCGTCGCGGCCGGCGCGCGAGGCGAGGATGCGATCGTCGTCGGTGCGCGCCGCGGCCACCCAGACCGCATCGGTGGCGGTGGCGAGTGAGCCCATCGCGGTGACCAGGCCGCCGGCGCCCTTGACCAGCCTTTCCTCGGTGCCGCGGAAGGGATCGGCGCGCTGCAGGGCGAGCGGCGCCCGGTTGGCGACGATCACCGGCTGGACATGCCGCAGGAGGCGCCGCGTGTAGGCCTCGATGGCGAGCAGCGTGCGGTCCTCCAGCGCCGACGGTCCCCTCGGGCGACCCATGCTAGTGGAGCAGTACGCGGGCGCGCCGTCGCCGGCCTGTAGCATCTCGGGGTGCGTGTCGAAGCCAGCGCGGATGCCGCTGTCCGCCCGGTGGACCTCTTCGCGGTGGCGGCGGACCTCCGCAACCTCCCCGCGTGGTGGATCGAGCACCTCAGCGCCCAGGTCGAGGTGCCGGCGCCGCGGCTGCGCGACAGCGTCTACCGGGTGCGCTACCGCCTCCCCGGCGGGCTGGTGATCAGCGCCATCTGCACCGTGGTCGCCGCCCGCGGCGGCCGCTCGCTCACCTACGTCTGGGAGGGCGGGGGGATGCGCATGGCCGTGGGCCAGAGCTTCGTCGCCCACGGTGACGGCGTCCGGACCCGGCTGATCGCCGACCTCGACACCGACCGGCGGTTGAGCCCGGTGGCCTCGATCGTCACCCGGCTGATGGGCCGCGGCCTCGACGCCGAGCTCGAGCGGGCGCTGGCGACGCTCGTCGAGCTGGCGGGGGCGCGGGAGGTGGTGCGTCGCGCCCCGTTGGGGGGCGGCGCCGAGCGGCGAGGAACGCCCGGCAGCCGCCCCTCCGTGTCGGTTCTAGGCGGAGCGGCGGGTGCGGCGGGTGCCGCCGGCCGCCGCGCGGGCGCCGGTGGCGGCGCGACGGGCGCCGCTCACGGCGCGGCGGGTGGTGGTCGACGCGGCCCGGCGGGTGGTGGTCGACGCGGCGCGGCGGGTGCCGGTCGTCCCCGTGGCGCGACCGGTGCTGGTGCGACGGGCACGCCGCGCCGGCGGGGCGGTCTCCTTCTCGATCCGCTGGAGGACGCGGGCACCGGCCCCGGCGGGGAGGTGGACCAGGAGAAGAAGGTTGCGCGCCGCCGTCCCGGCCGCATCGGGCTTTCCGGCACGGGTTCGGAGCGCCCGGAGACCTGACATCAGGACTCGCTCGGGCAGGGCGATCGTCTCGGCGGCGGCGCTCTCGGCCTCGGCCGCGATCTTGGAGTTGATCCGGCTGCCCCGGCGGCGCGCCGACTTGGGATCACTCACCGCCTCGAGGGCGAGGCTGGCGCCGCCGACGGCGGCGTCGAGGGCGCGCTCGGAGAGGCGGGTCACGTTGCCGATGGCTGGGATGTCGGTCATGGGGAGGAGACCTCGAATGAGGGCGCGCCCCCACCGGCCCATCCGAGGAGGCGGGGGCCTGCGGCACCGGGCGCACCGGTGATGATGGGCGACAATATACGCGCTGCGTCATAACTGCGTCAAGATCAGGCCGGATCATCGAGTCGCGCAAGGAAGGACGGGGTCCGCACGTCACACGCGCATGCCCGCCGCCGATGAGCGCCGCGGGAGGTGAGGGGGATCTGCACCGCGCCCCGTCGCGGTGAGCGCGCCACCTCGGGTTGCACACCCGGTGGGCCCGTGCTAGTGTCGCCGACGAACTACGAAATTGTTTGTGTAGTCCGCCGCCCTCCGGAGGGAGCCACCCCATGCCCTCGCTGAACGCTGTCCACTTCGCCGACGGCTTCGACGGGCCCGACACCGTCGCCCTCGGTCTCGAGGCGCCCGAGCTCTCCACGGTGGTCACCGGCGGCCTCTGCGCCTCGGCGATCCTCCACAGCCCGGCGCCGCCCGGGGTGCGGCTGCCGGCGGCGGCGCTGATCGCGATGGTCGCCGCCGCACTCGGCTGGGTCCGCCCTCAGGGCCGGTCGCTGCTGCGCTGGAGCTGGCTGGCGGCGCGCTTCGCGGCGGCTCCGCGCCGGGGCACCGCACTGCTCGCCGCCGAGGGCGGGGACGGCGAGGGCGACGTCGACGGCGAGGCCGAGCTGGTGGGCGACGCCGCGCCGCCCTGGGCGCGCTGGCTGCGCCGCGCCGACCGGGATGCTGCGCCCCCGACCCACGTCGCCGATCGGTCCGGGCTCGAGGACGACGGCGCCACCGTCGAGGTGCGGCGGCCGCCGATCGTGCTCCTCCCCGAGCCCGCCCCCGCGGGTGGGCAGGAGGAGGAGCCGGAGGAGGAGGAGGAGGAGGAGCTCGAGCCGGCCGCCATCGTGCCGCTCTGCCGGCCCACCGGCGTCCTCGAGGTGGCCGAGGCGGCCGCCGTCGAGCCGCCCGCGGCCGGCACAGCGCCCGCGCCGGTGTTCGTGGGCGCGACCCGGCGGATCACCTTCTTCTCGCTCAACGGCGGCTCGGGCCGCACCACCCTGGCCACCGAGCTCGCCTGCGTCCTCGCGGCCCGGGGACGGCACCGTCCCACCCCCGACGCTGCGTCGCGGCCGCTGCGGGTCGCGCTCCTCGACCTCGACCTGCGCAGCGCGACCGTGGCGGTGCGCCTCGGCATCGCCCAGCCGACCCTCTGGGACTACCTGCTGAGCGGCGAGCAGGGCCCGGGCGCGCTCGACCGGCACATGGTCACCCACCCCTCCGGCGCCCGCGCGCTGCTCGGTCCGCCCAAGCCGGTGGGCCAGGGCGTGGCGGTCGTCGAGCCCGCGCGGGTGGCCGAGATCGTCCACCGGCTGGAGAGCGACGGCACCCACTTCATCGTCTTCGACGTCGGCGCCGACCTCGGCGCGGTGACCACCTGGGTGCTCAGCGCCGCCCACGACATCTACGTGGTGCTGACCCCGACGGCGAGCGGCGTCCAGGACGCCTATCGCTCCACCGAGGCGCTGCGCCGGCTGGGTCTGGGCTCGAAGCTGCGCTACGTCGTCAACCGTGCGCGGCCCGGCGTCGATCTCGACGAGGTGATGGGCGACCTCGGCGGCCGCATCGCCGCCAGGGTGCCCTACGACCCCCGCATCGAGGAGGCCGAGAACGGCCACCGCATCGCCGCGCTCGACGGTGGCGGTCCCGCGGCCGAGGCGATCGCCGGGCTCGCCGCCCAGGTCTACCCGGCGCTGGGGATGGCCGCCGCCCGCCGCCGTCCGTGGCTCTTCGGGAGGCGCCGGGTTGGCTGAGCCGCGCGTGCTCGACTCCGAGCTGCTCCGCACCGTGCGCGGCCGGCTGACCCTCGAGCTCGAGCCCGGGCTCGCCGACCCTTTCAGCAACGTCGCCGGGCGCGAGGAGCTGATCCGCGAGGCGCTCGCCCGGGCGCTGATGGAGACCCGTCCGGAGGCCGCCGTCGACGGCGGCGAGGTCGACCGCCTCTACGACGAGCTCGTCGGCCTCGGCCCGCTCCAGCCGCTGATGAACGACGAGCTCACCACGGACATCCTGGTCAACCGCTGGGACGAGGTCTTCGTCGAGCGCTCCGGACGGCTGCAGCGCAGCGGCGCCCGCTTCCGCGACCAGGCGCACCTGGAGCAGGTGATCGCCAAGATCGTCGCCCTGGTGGGCCGGGAGATCAGCGTCGACAAGCCGCTGGTCGACGCCCGCATGGTCGACGGCAGCCGCGCCAATGCGGTCTGCGCGCCGGTCGGCGGCCCCAGCCTCTGCATCCGCAAGTTCAACCGCCTGCGCCTCACCCTGCTCCCCGAGCACAGTGGCGGCGGGCTCGACTGGGTGAGCCTGCGGGGGATGGACGAGACCATGGCGCGCTTCCTGAGCGTCGCCGCCGCGGCGCGCGCCACCGTGCTCGTCGCCGGCGCCACCGGCTCGGGGAAGAGCACGCTGCTGCGCTCCATCGTCGACGCCTTCCCCGACGACGAGCGGGTGATCACCATCGAGGACACCGCCGAGCTCGAGCTCGCCAACCCCCACTGGGTGCGGCTGGAGTGCGTGCACCAGCATCAGCTCGACGGCCGCGACAGCAGCGCCCGCCGGCTGGATGTGGCCGATCTCGTCCAGAACGCGCTGCGGATGCGCCCTGACCGGCTGATCATCGGTGAGATCCGTAACAGCCGCGAGGCGTACCACACCCTGGAGGCGCTGAGCACCGGGCACGACGGCAGCGCCACCACCATCCACGCCGGCACCGCCGCCGACGCCCTCGGCCGCCTCGAGCTGCTCGTCGGCCGCAGCTTCGGCCAGCTCTCCCCCGCCGAGATCCGCGGCTACATCGCCCGGGTCTTCGACCTGGTGGTGGTGGTCACGCGGCTGCGCGGCGGGCGCCGCTGCGTGCGCGAGATCGGCGAGCTCGCCGGGCTCGGCGGCGACGGCGACTACGACCTCCGCCCGGTGTTCTTCGCCGACACCGAGGAGCGTGGCGGCGACCGCGAGCCCGTCTTCCGCGCCGCCCGCGGCTATGCCCCCGGTCCGCGGCTGGCCCGCAAGCTCGAGCTCGAGGGGGTCCGGTGGATCTCCTGATCGCGCTCTGCGCGGCCGCGGCGGTGCTGCTGCTCGGCCTCGCCACCGCCCCCGCCCCGCGACACGCGGCCCCGCACGCGACGGCGCGCCCCTGGCTGGAGCGCGCCGTCGAGGGGCACCGCCGCCGTCTGCGCACCGCCCGACTCCACGTCGACCCGCGCGCCTTCACCCTCGCGTGCGTGGCCTCGCCGCCGCTGCTGCTGCTCGGCGGGCTGCTGCTCGGCTCGCCGGTCGTGGCGGCGGGCGCGTGCCTCGCCGGGCTGGCGCTGCCCCGCCTCTACCTCGACGCCCTGGTGCGCGCCCAGCGCCGCCG
>DATARS010000018.1:0-26324 GCA_036269455.1 Candidatus Dormiibacterota bacterium
GCGGAGGACACGTTGCCGGCCACGTCGGTGGCGGTCGCGCTCACCGCGACCGAGCCGTCGGTGAGCGAGGTCGCGTTGATGGCCGTGACCCCCACAGTACCGCCGCCCGCACCCAGGCCCGACGCGATCGAGCCGCTCACCGAAGCGCCGCCGGTGAGGGTGACCTTGATCGTGTCGGTCGCGGAGTCGTTCGCATTGCTGGGGAGGACCACGTTGTAGTTGACCGCCGCTTTGTTGGCGCCGCTGATGTAGGAGCTGCCGCTGCCGAGGCCGTTGCTGATTGCGACCGACGTCGGTGCCGCCGGGGCCACGGTGTCCTTGCTCGTGGTCGTCGTCGCCGCGGTGGAGGCATTGCCAGCGACGTCGGTGGCCGTCGCACTGACACTGACCGAGCCATCCGTGAGGGAGCCGGCGTTGATTGCGGTGACGCTGACGGTGCCACCTGCGCTGGTCAGCCCCGAAGCGATCGAGCCGCTCACCGAGGCGACGCTGGTGAGTGTGACCCTGATGGTGTCGGTCGCCGAGGCGTTCGCATTGTTGGGGAGGACGACGCTGTAGTTGACCGAGGCGGCGTTCGTGGAGTTGATGTAGGCGCTGCCCGAGCCCAGGCCGTTGCCGATCGAGACCGAGGTCGGCGCCGCCGGAGCCACCGTGTCCTTGGTGGTCGTGGTCGTGGCTGCGGCGGAGACGTTGCCGGCGAGGTCCGTGGCCGTCGCACTGACGCTCACAGAACCGTCTGTCAGTGAGGTGGTGTTGACGCCGTTCACCGCAACGGTGCCCCCCGCGCTGCTCAGTCCCGAGGTGACCGAGCCGCTCACCGAGCCGCCGCTGGTGAGGGCGACCTTGACCGTGTCCGTCGCCTGGTCGTTCACGCTGTTGGGGAGGACGACGTTGTAGTTGACCGCCGCCCGGTTGGTGCCGTCGATGTAGGCGCTTCCCGATCCGAGCCCGTTGGTGAGCGAGACCGAGGTCGGGGTCGCCGGAGCCACGGTGTCCTTGGTCGTGGTCGTCGTGGTCGCGGTGGAGATGTTGCCGGCCAGGTCGGTCGCGGTCGCGCTGACCGCCACGGAGCCGTCGGTCAGACCGGTGGCGTTGAGGGCGGAGATCGCGATCGTGCCTCCCGAGCTGCTCAGTCCCGAGGCGAGCGAGCCGCTGACGGTTGCGCCGCTGGTGAGGGTGACCTTGATCGTGTCGGTGGCCGAGTCGTTCGTGTTGTTGGGGAGGACGACGGCGTACCCGACCGACCCGGCGTTGGTGGAGTTGATGTAGGCGCTCCCGGCGCCGAGACTGTTGCTGATCGAGACCGAGGTTGGTGCCGCGGGGGCGACGGTGTCCTTGGTCGGCGTGGCCGTGACCGCGCCCGATGCGCCGCCGATGGTGTCCGTCACCGAGGCGCTGGCCGTGATGGTGCCGTCGGCGAAGCCGGAGAGGTCCAGCCCGGTGAAGTGCACCGTCCCCGAGCCGGCCGTCGCTGCGGCGGTGCGCGTCAGGGTGTGCGCGCTGCCCGCGTCATGGAGCGTCAGCGACACCGTGTCGGCGGCGAGCGACGTGGAGTTGAGCGCGACGTCGACAGCCACGCTCGCAGCGTTGGCGCCGTCGACGTACGCGGCGCCGGCTCCGCCGCCGTTGGCGAGGGAGACCGAGGTCGGTGCGTGCGGCAGCACCGTCGCCGCGCTGCCGGCCACGCCGGTCGCCGTCCAGGAGTGGTACACGGCGGTGACCGCGTAGGTGTAGGTGCCGTCGGGGACCGCGGTGTCGGTGCAGCTCGTCGGCGGGGCGGTCAGGGTCGAGGTCGCCGTCGTGCCGCAGGCGTCGCTCGCCACCGTCCCGGCGATGCGCTGGACGCGGTAGCGGGTGATCGTGGCTCCGTCCGGCCCGACCTCGCCCGACCAGCTCACCGTCACCGTGCCCCTGGTGGACGTCGCCGTGGCGGTGACGCCGGCCGGCACCGCGAGGACGCCGCTGCTCGCCGGCGCGCTCCCGGATCCGTGGGCGGTCCAGTAGGCGAGGACCACGGCGACGCCGGCGACCATCGGCGGAAGCGCCAGCCCGACGGCGAGCAGCCACCTCAGAGAGCGCAGCCCGGCCGGGCGTCTCATCGGTGGCTCACGGTCTGCATTCAGACGCCGAGAAGGGGCGGCTCACCCGAGCCGCCCCCTTTCCCGGCTGTCGCTCTCCGCCTAGCTGGCGGTGTAGTCGATGGTGACGGTGACGCCCTTGCAGTTGTCCTGGTTCGTGCCGGCGTCAGTGAGGGTCAGGGTCAGGCCCGACCAGGAGCCGCCGGTGCCGTGGGCGACCTCGGCGCCGACGGGCGCGGTGCCGCCGATGGCGAAGTCCGCCTGGGTGCAGGCGGGCTTGTTGGCGTCGACAGCCGTCGTGCTGAACGCGTGCACCGCGGCGGTCACCGCGGTGATGTACACGCTGCCCGGGTTGGCGGTGTTGGTGAAGGTGCCGCTGAGGTTCACAGTCTGACCCGGGTACATCCCGGTCGCGCTCCCGGTCTGGTTGACCACGATGTTCGACGTGGTCCCCGTGGAGGCGCTGCCACTGCCCGAGCCGCCCGTGGTCCAGTAGGCGTAGGCCATGGTGCCGCCGCCGACGGCCAGGATCGCGGCAACCGCCGCCACCCGCTTGCGCGTGATGATCCGCATCTGTGTCTCTCTCCGGGGGCCTTCCCGCTCGGACCGTCTGTATCCGTTGAAGCAGTGGAAGCCGGTGGCCGCAGTGTCCGATGCGGCGGTGAAGAACGCGATAAGTCCGGTTAAGAGTCGTAGAGATGTGAAGGGGGGACTGCACTCGTTGCATTCTCCGCAGTTGCCGCGATGGCTCCCGTTCGCAGCCGCGGAGCTTCGTGACCGGGGCGTCACCACCGCTGTACGACTGCAGTCCTGGGGTCTACGCCCCGGCCAGCACCGCGGCGACATCCTCCACGCGGCGCAGCCGGCGCACCCGCCCCAGCGTGACCGGCAGCGCCGCGAGCAGCTGTCCCAGGGCGGCCACCAGCAGGGCGGCGCGAAGCCCCACCGTCGAGCCGATCACGCCGCCGATGAAGGAGCCGACCGGGATCGTTCCCCAGACGAGGAAGCGCATGGTGGCGTTCATCCGGCCCTGGAGCGGGCGCGGGGTGATCGCCTGGCGGAGGCTGACCTGGGTGATGTTGTAGGCGACGCCGGCGAGCGAGCCGAGGATTCCCGAGGCGATGAGGAAGGGCATCGCGGCCGAGCGCGGCGCCATCACCAGCAGGATCCAGCTGGGCAGCCCGAGCCAGGCGGTGGCGGCGATGGTGCGGCCGGTGCCCAGGCGGTGCTCCAGCCGCGACACCAGCAGGGCGCCGAGCGGGCCGCCGAGGCTGCCGAGGCTGAACCAGAGGCCGATGGTCCCGGCGCTCAGCCCCAGCTCGCGCACCGCGTAGACGATGAGCACCGCCATCCCCATGTGGGAGAAGAGGTTGCTCAGCCCGGTGCAGGCGGCGATGCTGCGGAGGAGACGGTGGCCGAGCACGTAGCGCAGCCCCTCGAGCAGCTCGGCGCCCATGCCGGCGCGCACCCGCTCCTCGGACGGCGGCTCGCGCCGGCGGATGAGAAGCAGGCTGACGACCGAGACCGCGTAGCTCGCGGCGTCGGCAGCGACCGCGATCGGCGCCCCGACCAGACTCACCAGCAGGCCGCCGATCCCCGGCCCCACCACCTCCGAGGTCGACTGGGTGAGGGCGAGCTTGGAGTTCCCCTCGACCAGCTGCTCGCGCTCGACCAGGGCGGGGAGATACGACTGGTAGGCGACGTCGAAGAAGACGGTGAGCAGTCCGACGGCGAATCCGGCGGCGTAGAGCTGGGGCAGGTGCAGCCGGCCGAACGCCCAGGCGATCGGGATCGAGGCCATCACCACCAGCCGCCCCACGTCGGCGGCGATCAGCACCGGCCGGTGGGCGAGGCGGTCGACCCACACCCCGGCGGGCAGCCCGATGAGCAGGAACGGGAGGAACTGCAGGGTTCCGAGCAGGCCGGTCTGGAAGGCCCCGGCGCCGAGGACGCTCACCGCCGTCAGGGGGATGGCGATGAAGGAGATCTGGCTGCCGAGCTCGCTCACCGTCTGCCCCGCCCACAGGCGCAGGAAGTCGGAATGGCCCCACAGCTGGGGCCGGGGCCGGCGGAGTCGCTCGGGACCGCTCACCGGCCGATTATCCGGGCAAGTCCCGCGGCGGCCGCGGGCGTCGCCGGACCGTGGCGCCCGCCGGGCCGCTATGGTTCCCGGTGCTCCTCTCGCCGTTCCTCTCGGAGATCAGCCCATGACCGCGCCCTCCACCCCGCCCATGTCTCCCGCCCAGCAGGTGGCCGAGGCGCTGCGGCGGCTCTTTCCCGACCGGCCCGGGCCGGTGGCGATGGCGAGGGTCGACGCGGTCCCCGAGGGCGTCGCGGTGCGCACCGGCCCTGCCACCTCGGCGTGCTTCTTCTGGCGCGAGGCGGAGCGGGGCGTCTTCGCCGTCGGCGCCGAGCACGGCACCTGCCCGGTCGGCCGGATGACCCAGGGCTTCACCACCGAGATGCCGGCCGGCGACGAGCTGATCGGCACCATGGTCGAGACCGGCTACGTCGACCCCGCCGAGCTCGCCTCGCTGCCGATGCTGCCGATGGGCCACGCGGCGATCGTCTACGGCCCCCTCGACGCCCTCCCCGTGGAGCCCGAGGCGGTCCTCCTGATCGGCGAGTCCGACCGGATCATGCTGCTCGGTGAGGCGCTGGGGGTGGCCCGGCTCGACAGCCCCGGGCTGCGGGTGATGGGGCGTCCCACCTGCGCGGCGGTCTCCGCCGCCATCCTCCAGGGTGAGCCACGCGGCTCGCTCGCCTGCGTCGGCGCGCGCATCTTCGCCGGCTTCGCGCCCGGCGAGCTGCTGCTGGTCATCCCCGGCGAGCTGCTCCCCGGCCTGGCGTCCGCGATCGCGCAGGTCGCCGCCGCCAACGCCCGGGTGGGTGAGCTCGACCGGGCGCTGCAGCGGAGCCTCGCCGGGGTCGGCTAGCCGCAGCCGTGGACGCGGGGCCCTCGCGCACCGTCCTGGTGACCGGCTGCTCCTCGGGCATCGGTCACGCCACCGCGGGCCGGCTGGCGGGTCGCGGCTGGACCGTCTACGCGAGCGCCCGCCGTCCCGATACCCTCGGCGAGCTGCGCCGCCTGGGCTGCCGGACCCTCGCCCTCGACGTCACCGACGAGGCGTCGATGTCCGCCGCGGTGGCGACCGTCGAGGGCGAGGCCGGCGGGGTCGGGGCGCTGGTGAACAACGCCGGCTACAGCCAGGGCGGGCCACTCGAGGAGGTCCCGATGGCCGAGCTGCGCCGCCAGTTCGAGACCAATGTCTTCGGGCTGCTGCGCATGGCCCAGCTGGTGCTCCCGGGGATGCGCTCCGGCGGCGGGGGACGGATCGTCAACGTCGGTTCGATGGGCGGTCGCCTCACCTTCCCGGGCGGCGGCGCCTACCACGCCACCAAGTACGCGGTCGAGGCGCTGAGCGACGCGCTGCGCTTCGAGGTCGCCGGCTTCGGCATCGGCGTGTCGCTCATCGAGCCGGGGCTGATCCGCACCCGCTTCGGCGACACCGCGGTGGCGAGCCTGGCGGCGCTGCCCGAGGGCGACGGTCCCTACGCCGCCTTCAGCTCGGCGGTGTCGGCGACGACCGCGGGGGCCTACGCGGGGATGATGGGACGGGTGCTCGGCGCCGGCCCCGGGGCGGTGGCGCGGGTGATCGAGCGGGCGCTCACCGCACGCCACCCGCGGCCGCGCTACGTGGTGACGCCGGGCGCGCGGGCGATGATCGCGCTGCACGCCGTGCTCCCGGACCGCGCCTTCGACGCGATCCTCGCCCGGCAGTTCCCACGCCCCCGCGGCTGAGTGACGAGACCGGGGATCAGCCCATGTCGGGCCAGGGGGACTGCTCGCCTCCGCCCTCTTCCTCGCCCTCACCGCGCTGGCGGTAGCGCTCGGCGACCATCTTCAGCGCGACGTTCTTGGGCAGCCCCAGCTTGATGAGCTGCTTGACCTCGTCGGCCATCACCTTGTCCCGCGCGGTCTCGACCGCGGTCAGGACGTCGTCGATCGACACCGTGTTGCGCTTCGCCATCGCCCTCAGCGTACCAGGCTCCGGGCTGCGACGCCCTGCGCGGCATACTTGGGGCTGATGGGCTACCTGCCTCTCGACGACGCCGATCGCAGCGCCATGCTGGAGGTCGTCGGCGCCTCCTCCGTCGACGACCTCTTCAGCTCGGTTCCCGCTGCGCTGTTGGGTCCCGACCTGTCCCTTCCGGCGCCGCTCGGCGAGCAGGAGCTGGTCGAGGAGATGACCCGGCTGGCGGCGCGCAACCGCCCCCTGGGCGAGCTCGACGCCTTCCTCGGCGCCGGGGTCTACCGCCGCTTCATCCCCGCGATCGTCAGGGCGACGGTCGCCCGGCCCGAGTTCTACACGGCCTACACCCCGTACCAGGCCGAGGCCTCCCAGGGCACCCTCCAGACCATCTTCGAGTGGCAGTCGATGATCTGCGCGCTCACCGGCCTGGACGTCGCCAACGCCTCGATGTACGACGGCGCCACCAGCGCCGCCGAGGCGCTGCTGATGGCGGTGGCCCACACCCGGCGGACCCGGGTGGCGGTCTCGGCGGGGATCCCGCCCGAGGTGTCGCGGGTGATCGACACCTACGCCCGGGCTCGTGGGGTGGCGGTCGACCGCATCGAGCTCGACGGCGGGCTCACCCCGGCCGCGGCGGTGGCCGAGCGGCTGACCGAGGATCACGCCGCCCTGCTCGTCGCCCAGCCGACCTTCCTCGGCACCCTCGAGAGCCTCGGCGAGCTCGCCGACGCGGCCCACGCCGCCGGCGCCCTCGCCATCGCCCACGTCGATCCCATCGCCTGCGCGGCGCTGCTCGCCCCGGGCGAGGCGGGATTCGACATCGCCGTCGGCGACGGCCAGCCGCTGGGCATCCCGCCGTCCTTCGGCGGACCCCACGTCGGCTTCATGGCCTCCCGCCAGGCGCTGGTGCGCCGTCTCCCCGGCCGGCTGGTGGGGATGACCCTCGACCACGCCGGGCGGCGCGCCTACACCCTGACCCTGCAGACCCGCGAGCAGCACATCCGGCGCGAGCAGGCGACCTCCAACATCTGCACCAACCACGCGCTGATGGCCCTCGCCGCCACCGTCTACATGGCCCACATGGGCGCGGCGTGGATGCGCGCGGTCGCCGAGGTGAGCGCCCGCCGGGCCCACCACCTCGCCGCCGGGCTCGCCCGGATCGACGGCGCCGAGCTCGCCCACCCCGACGCCCCGTTCCTCTGGGAGTTCGCGCTGCGCGTCCCCGGCGACGCGGCGGCGCTGGCGGCGCGGATGCGCGACCTGGGCATCGTCGCCGGCCTGCCGCTCGGCGGCGTCGACCCGCGCCGGCGCGACCAGCTGCTGGTCTGCTGCACCGAGACCACCTCGCCGGCGGCGATCGACCGCTACCTCGCGATCGCGGCGAACCTGATCCCCGCGCTCGAGGGGGCGCGGGTCGCGTGAGCGGCGGCAACGGGCACGGCCGCCCCCATCCTCCGTCCCGGCCCGAGCCCGGCTGGGCCGGCCCCGACCCGGTGGTCTTCGAGCTCGGCGGCGACCTCGACGCCCATCCCCAGGTGCCCGACGCCGGGGTGCCGGCGCCGCCGCTCGAGGAACTGCTGCCCGCCGGTCTGCTCCGGCGCTCCGCCCCCGCGCTCCCCGCCGTGGCCGAGCCGGTGCTCGCCCGCCACCTGGGCCGCCTCGCCCGGCGCAACCACAACCTCCACCAGGGCATGTACCCGCTGGGCTCCTGCACCATGAAGTACAACCCGATCGTCGACGAGCAGCTCGCCGGGCTGGCCGGCTTCGCCGACCTCCATCCCTACCAGGACGCCGCCGACGTCCAGGGCACCCTCGAGCTGATGTGGGAGCTCGAGCGGCTGCTGGCGGCGATCACCGGGATGGCGCGGATGTCGCTGCAGCCGGCGGCGGGCGCCCACGGCGAGTGGACCGGCCTGCGGATGATCCAGGCCTACCACGCCGCCCGGGGCGACGCCGGGCGCACCCGGGTGCTGGTCCCCGACAGCGCCCACGGCACCAACCCCGCCTCGGCGGGGATGGCCGGGCTCGAGGTGGTCTCGCTGCGCAGCACCGCGGCCGGCACCGTCGACGTCGACGACCTCCGCCGCCACCTCGACGGCACCGTCGCCGCGGTGATGATGACCAACCCCAACACCCTCGGCGTCTTCGAGACCGAGATCCTCGAGATCGCCGAGGCCGCCCACGCGGCCGGGGCGCTCCTCTACTACGACGGCGCCAACCTCAACGCCCTGGTGGGGATCGCCCGCCCCGGCGACATGGGCTTCGACGTCGTCCACCTCAACCTCCACAAGACCTTCTCCACGCCCCACGGCGGGCGGCCCCGGGGCCGGCCCGGTGGGGGTGGCGGCTCCGCTCGTCGACTTCCTCCCCAGCCCGACGGTGGAGAGGGATGGCGACCGCTTCCTCCTCGACGACGACCGTCCCCGGAGCATCGGCAAGGTGCGGGCCTTCCACGGCAACGTCTGCATGCTGGTCCGCGCCTACGCCTACATCCGCGCCTACGGCGACACCCTTCCGCAGATCGCCCGCGACGCGGTGCTCAACGCCCGCTACCTCCAGGTGCGGCTGCGCGGCCTCTTCGGGATGGCGGTCGACGCCCCCTGCATGCACGAGTTCGTCGCCACCACTCGCGGCGGACGCGTCGAGGGCCTCAAGGCCATGGACGTGGCCAAGCGGATGATCGACCATGGTGTCTACCCGCCGACCGTCTACTTCCCGACCACCGTTCCCGAGGCGATGATGTTCGAGCCGACCGAGACCGAGTCGCGGCGCAGCCTCGACGGGCTGGCCGACATCCTGGCGGCGATCGTCGCCGAGGCCGAGAACGACCTCGCCTTCGTCCAGGCCTCCCCCCACTGCGCCCCGGTCGAACGCGTCGACGAGGTGATGGCCGCGCGGCGGCCGGTGCTGCGATGGGCACCAGAGAGCAACAACCCGACGTGAGCGATCCCGCGCTCCGCGCCGAGCTCCAGGCGCTGCTCCAGCGGCGGTCCTTCCGCTACGGCGACTTCCTGCTCAGCAGCGGCCGGCGCAGCGACTTCTACTTCGACGGCAAGCAGGTGACCCTCGAGGGCCGCGGCCTCTGGGTGGCCTCGCGGCTGATCCTCGACCGCTGCCGCGAGCTCGAGGTCACCGCCGTCGGCGGGTTGACCCTCGGGGCCGACCCGATCGCCGCCGGGGTGGCGGCGCTGAGCGGCACCGACCCGATGCCGCTGCGGGCCTTCATCGTCCGCAAGCAGGCCAAGGACCATGGCACCGCCCGGGCCATCGAGGGCCCGACCCTCGGCCCCCACGATCGCGTGCTCCTCGTCGACGACGTGGTCACCACCGGCTCCGGCTTCCTCGTCGCCCTCGAGCAGGTCCGGGCCACCGGCGCCGAGGTGGTCGAGGCGCTCGCCCTCGTCGACCGCGAGGAGGGCGGCGAGGAGGCGCTGGCCGCCGTCGGGCTGCGGCTCCACGCCCTCTTCCGCCGCAGCGAGTTCCCCGCCCCGGCGAGCGCCTGAGCGGAGCTCCGCGATGCCGCTGTTCCGGCGCGCCGGCCGATCCACGGAGCGAGCCACCCTCGAGTTCACGGTGGGGACCAACGACCACCGCGTGACCGTCGGCGGCCCCGAGCGTGGCTGCACCATGCTCGACGAGCTGCGCGGCTACGTCGGCTCGGTGGTCGGCGCCGCCGCCGCCCCCGGGCCCGACGGCAGCGACTCGGTGGCGGTGCTCAGCGCCAAGATGGACCACGCCGAGATGGTCGGCGACGCGACCGCGGCGGTGGCGCTCGCCGTCGAGGAGCTGACCGAGCGCGGGGTGCTCCCCGCCGGCGCGCTCCCGGCACCGCCGCGGCCGCCCCGGCAGCCGAGGGGCACCGGCCACCATGACTACATCCAGGAGGCACACCGCCGCGCGGTGGCGCGGATGGAGTGGCTCGAGCAGGCCGACCCCGTGCTCCGCGAGCACGGCGTCGCTGTGCTGCCCCCGGCGGTCAGGGCAGGGTGATCCCGCCCCCCGGGGTGGGGGTGGGCCGGGGAGTCGGAGTTGGGCTGGGCGTTGGGGTCGGCGACGATTGAGGGCTGGGGGAGTCGGTGGCGCCGTCGGAGCTGGGCGAGGCCGAGGCGGAGGGGCTCGCGCTGCTCCCCGGGGAGGGGGAGGCCCCCGTCGCCGGGGACGTGACGCTCGGAGTGGCGGTGTGGTGGATCACCCCGGTCTGGACCAGCACCCCGAAGGTGCCGGCGACGGCGGTGATGAGGGCGGCCACCCCGGCGATCGTCGACGCGGAGCCGTCTCCTCCCTCGGTGGGGTGCCGGCCGCGCGCAGGCGCTGGTCGCAGGGCATGGTTCGACGGCGGAAGAGAGCTCATGGACGCCTCCTGGGCAGGTCACGAGAGACCGTTCCAGGCTATCAGCCCGGTGGCATTTACTGCAAATGTGACTATCAACTGATCTACTAGTCAGACAGTGGGTTGACGGCCTGGGACGTCAGTAGTCGCGGCCCGGCGCCCGTTCCGCCACCCCGAGCGGCGAGGGCAGGTCCGCCGGTCCGGTGGGGACGCGGCGCACCCCGAGCGGGGCGAGCACCTCGCTCGCGAAGGTTGCCAGGGTCTCGCCGCCCTCGACCCGCACCCGGCTCAGGGCGAACTGCTGGGCGGGCTGCTCGGTCGCGCCGAAGGCGGTGGTCACGGCGTCGTGGAAGCCCGCGGCCTGCACCAGCGCGGCCACCGCGCGGGAGGTGTCGCCGTACGGGTAGGCGAAGTCGTCGACCGGCTGCCCGGACAGCTCCTCGAGCTGCTGGCGCGAGACCTCGATCTCCGCCCGGGCGAGGGAGGCGGGGATGTGGGCGAGCTCGACGTGGTGAACGGTGTGAGCCCCGATCGTCATCCCCGCGGCGGCGGCGGCGACCACGTCGGCGGCGGTCATGTACCCGGGGCGGCCGACGAAGCCGCTGACCACGAAGACGGTCGCCCGGAAGCCCTCGGCCTGGAGCACCGGCATCGCCGCGGTGCTGAAGTCGCCGTAGCCGTCGTCGAAGGTGAGCACCACCGCCCTCGGGGGCAGCGGCCGGCCGCCGCCCAGCGCGGTCACCACGTCACCGAGCGAGACCGTCCGCACCCCCGCGCGGCGGAGCGCCGCCATCTGCTCGGCGAAGTCGTGGGGGGTCACCGAGAGGGTGGCGCCGAGCCGGTCCGAGCGCACCGGGTTGACCCGGATGTAGTGGTACATCAGGACCGGCACCGTCAGCCGCGGACCACTCAACACCCGCAGGTCGGGGGCGTCGTGGGGCAGGGCGGCGCGCACCGCGTCAGGGCCGGGGACGAGCAGCAGGTCGGCGAGGGGCACCCCGGCGGCGCCGACATCCTCGACGGACGGCACTGCGTCCTGGGTGTCCTGCTGCGGGGTCGCGGGCGCCGCCACCGCGGTCTCGGGGAGCGGTGATCCCCCGTCGAGGAAGGCCCCCGACACCGCGCCGGTGACGGCGCAGGCGAGCGCGACGGCGGCGTGGACGAGGCGGCGTCCGGAGGCGATCGGGCGCGGCGACACCCGCTGGGGGGGCATGCGCCGGATCGTATGTTCGCTCCCGTCGAGGATCGGACACCGCCGTCCGACGGTCCCTTGACAGCCTGTTGACCGCTGGGTCGCGGCGGCCGCCCCCAGGGGTTGGGGTTGGCGACCTCGAGGCCACCTGTGATAGGGTCGCGCCGACGCGGCAGGTCAGCCCTCTCATCCGCCGCTTGCCAGACCCTCGCGCCCCGGAAAGGACCGGAGGCCGTGGGCGGCGATCCCACCCGACACAGGGGTGGATGTCACGGGGTGCCCCCCAGCCGCGTCCGCAGAGTGCGCGCGCACCGAGAGAGGGGGATCAGAAGCCTTGGGAGGTTTGTATTTGCGGTTGCCGCAACGAACGCGGGGTGTGATGGCGGGACTCGTCGTCCTCCTCCTTGCCCCGATCTTCGCGATCGTCGCCCGGAGCCACCTGGCCGCGGCGACAGTGTCCGAGCAGGTTGCCTTCGTCGCTCCGCTGAGCGCGACGGTCCTCGAGCGCCCCACCAGGGCGCTGGGGATTCACGACCCCCAGGTGGGTCTACCCGATCCGACGGCCACGGCCCTTCCGGTGCTGAGCCCGCCCGCCAGGGCGTCGCGCCCGCACCGCCCGGCGACCACCCCCGAGGCGGCGCTGGGCATCCCGGTCGGTCCTGCGCCGATTCCCGGGTCGGTCGAGTCGATCATCCGAGCCGCCGCGGGGCGCCACGGCGTGTCCCCCGACTGGATGGTCAAGATCGCCCGTTGCGAATCCGGACTGCGCCCCCACGCCTTCAATCCGGTGGGGCCGTACTACGGGATCTTCCAATTCCTGATGTCGACCTTCCATGCCCACGGCGGCACCGACATCTGGGATCCCGTCCAGCAGGCGGAGATCACCGCGACGATGCTGTCCCACGGCGGCGCCCGGGCATGGGGCTGCGCCTGACGGACTGAACCCACTCCCGGACCTGGGCCGCGCCCGGGACCGGAGATGTCGCAGACTCCGCGCGTGAGCGCGGACATCTCGAGCGCCGTCGACCACCTGCGCGAGACGCTGGTCAGCCGCCGACCCGTCTATGACGGGCGCCTCCTCCACGTGTACGAGGACGAGGTCAGGCTTCCCAACGGGCGCCAGGCGCGGCGCGAGATCGTTCACCACCGCGGGGCGGTCGCCATCGTGGCGACCGTCCCGAGCGGTGGCATCCTCCTGGTGCGGCAGTGGCGTCACGCCTGCGAGCGGGCCCTGTGGGAGATCCCCGCCGGCACCCGCGACGACGGCGAGGACCCCGCGCTCACCGCCCGCCGCGAGCTCGAGGAGGAGACCGGCTACTCGGCGGCACGCTGGCGGCGGCTCGGCGAGGCCTGCGTCTCCCCCGGCTACTCTCGCGAGGTGCTCACCTTCTTCCTCGCCGAGGACCTCACCGAGGGCACCCCGGCGACCGATCCCGACGAGCTGGTCGAGGTGCGCGCCTTCGACCCGGCGGAGATCGCCGGCCTCGTCCGCGACGGCGCCACCGACTGCAAGACCCTCGGCGGCCTCGCCCTCGCGGGCCTGCTGCCGCCGCTCGAGCTCGCCCCGTGACCGGGCAGGCGGGCGACCCCGACAACCTGGTCCAGCGGGCGATCGACAGCGTCCTCGAGCAGATCCCCGACCTCGGCGACGACTCGGTCAGCCCGGAGAACTCGGCCAAGTACCAGCCCTGGGCGGAGAACGTCGCCCCGGCGTCGAAGAACAAGCGTCCGCTCAGCGAGCTGCTCGCGGAGTTCGCGGCCCGCATCGCCGCCACCCCCGACGCGGTCGCCGGATCGCCGGCGGCGAAGCACCCGGTGGTGGCCTTCTTCGACCGCTTCGGTGCCCCCCGGCGTCCGGGCGGCGGCCGGCGGCGCGGGCGCGGGGGGCGCGGCGGCCAGGGAGCCCCGGCGCCCGCCCAGCCCCAGCCCCAGGCCCAGGGTCAGCAGCAGCCGCCGCGCCGCCCCCGGCCGGAGACGGCGCCGCCGCAGCAGTCGCAGCAGGGCGCCGAGGGGCGCCCCGGCGGCCGCCGCCGTCGCCGCCGGCCCTCCGGCCGGCGCGGGCGCGGTGGCGGGGGCGGCGGCGGAGGTGGCGGGGGAGGCGGGGGCGGGTCACCAGCTCTCGCGCAGCGCCTCGACCACCCGCTCGACCCCGTCCTCCCCGAGCTCGGCGTCGAGGGGCAGGCGCAGCAGGCGGGCGCAGACCGACTCGGTCACCGGGCAGTCGCCGGGGCGGCCCCCGAGGCGGCGTCCCGCTGGGGAGAGGTGCAGCGGCTGGTAGTGGACCGCTGTCTCGATCCCCCGCTCGCGCAGCCGGGCGATGAGGCCGGCCCGGCGCCCGCCGTCGGGGAGGAGCACGGCGAACACGGTGTACCCGGGCCCGCAGCCGGGGGGCACGGCGGTGAGCTCGACGCCCCGCTCGGCCGCCCAGGGGCCGAGCCGGGTGCGGTAGGCGGCGTCGGCGCGCCGGCGGCGGGCGAGGAGGTCGGGCAGCGCCTCGAGCTGGGCGCAGAGCACGCCGGCGAGGAGGTCGCTCGGCGCCCAGCTCGACCCCGGCTCCTGCCAGGTGTAGTGCTCGACCTCGCCGCGGAGCATCCGGGCGCGGTCGGTGCCGCGGTCGCGCAGCACCTCGGCGCGGGCCACCAGCCCGGGGTCGTTGACCACCAGGGCGCCGCCCACCCCGCAGCCGGCGGCCTTGGTCTGGTGGAAGCTCAGCGCTGCGAGTGCCCCGAGGCTGCCCAGGTGCCGGCCGTGGCGGGTCGCCCCCAGGCCCAGGGCGTTGTCCTCGACGACCGCCAGGCCGTGGCGCTCCGCGACCGTTGCGATCGCCTCCATCTCGCAGCCCACCCCGCCGTAGTGGACCGGGACCACCGCCCGGCTCCGCCCGGTGACCAGCCCGGGCAGCCCGGCCTCGTCGAGGTCGAGGGTGTCGGGGCGGATGTCGCAGAAGACCGGCCGGGCGCCGCGCAGGGCGAAGGCGGCGGCGGTGGAGGGGAAGCTGAAGGCGGGCACCACCACCTCATCGCCGGGTCCCACGCCGAGCAGCAGGGCGGCGAGCTCGAGCGCGTGGGTCGCCGAGGTGGTGAGCAGCGCCCGGCCGCCTCCCAGCAGTGCCTCGAGGAGCGCCTCGCAGCGGGCGGTGAACGGTCCGTCGCCGCCGAGGAGCCCGGTCGCCAGCGCCGCCTCGACGTAGGCCAGCTCGGTGCCCACCCGAGTGGGGCGGCTCAGCGGGATGTCGGGGCGCATGGGGTGATGGTGGAGGCGGCGGCTAGACTCCCGGCGTGCTCGAGGTCCTCCGCCGCGTCGCCAGCGGCGAGCTGAGCCCCGAGGAGGCGGTGGGGGAGCTGCGCGGCGAGGGCGTGGAGCGGCTCGGCGAGGTCGCCGTCCTGGACCTCGCCCGACGGGCTCGCACCGGCATCCCCGAGGTCGTGCTCGCCGGTCCCAAGCACGCCGACGAGGTGGTGGAGATCGCCGCCGCCCTGCTCGAGCGCACCGGCTCGGTGTGCGTCAGCCGGATGCGCCCGCGGCAGCGGCGCGCCGTTGAGGCGCTCGCCGCCGAGCGGGGGGCGCGACTGGTCGCCTTCGGGCGCCGCTCCTGCCGGCTGCTCGCCCCCGGCGGCGCCGATCCGCCCCCGCGCGGGCTCGTCGGCCTGCTCGCCGCCGGGACCTCCGACCTCGAGCCCCTCGCCGAGGCCCGGATGGTCTGCGAGGCGGCCGGGGCCGGCACCACCTCCGCGGTCGACGTGGGGGTCGCCGGGCTCGAACGGCTCTTCGCCCCCCTCGCCGCGATGCTCGCCGCCGGGGCCGACGCCCTGGTCGTCGCCGCCGGGATGGACGGCGCCCTCGCCTCGGTGGTCGCCGGCCTCGCCGGTGTGCCGGTGATCGGGCTGCCGGTCTCGACCGGCTACGGCGCCGGCGGCCGCGGCCGGGCCGCGCTGCTCTCGATGCTCCAGGGCTGCGCCCCGGGGCTGGTCGTGGTGAACGTCGACAACGGGGTGGGCGCCGGGGCCGCCGCCGCGCTGATCGCGCTCCGCCGTCCCGCCGGCTGGGCCGAGGTCCCGCCCGGCCGGTGAGCGGGCTCGCCGGGCCGCCGGTGACGGCGGTGCTCCTCGACTACGGCCTCACCCTGGTGACCTACCGGCGCCCCGACACCGCGCTGGCCCGGGTCCATGCCGAGATCTCCGAGCTGCTCGCCCGGCGGCTGGGGGTCGACGTCCCCGCGGGGGCGCGGCTGCTCCGGGCGGTGCACGACGTCGTCGAGGCGGCGGTCGCGGCCCACGAGCGCGAGGGCGGCGTCGAGGAGATCGACCTCGAGCCGGTCACCGCCGCCGCCTACCGCGACCTCGGCCTCGAGCTGCCCGCCGAGGTCCTCGACGAGGTCCGCGACCTCGAGCAGCAGGCCTGGGTCGAGGGGATGATCGTGACTCCCGACGCCGTGCCCACCCTGCGCGTGCTCCGCCGCCACGGGATCCGGCTCGGCCTGGTCTCCAACGCCCCCTACCGCGCCGCGAGCATGCGCGCCCAGCTCGAGCTGCTGGGGCTGCGCTCGCTGCTCGACGCCGCGGTCTTCTCCAGCGAGGTGGGCTGGCGCAAGCCCGCCCCGCAGATCTTCGAGCGCGCCCTCTCCGCCCTCGGCGCCCGCCCCGAGTCGACCCTGATGGTCGGCGACCGCGGCCGCGAGGACGTCGACGGCGCCCACGCCGCCGGCATGCGCGCGGCCCTGCTCCGCGAGCATTGGTGCGATCCTGGAGGGGAGACCCCGCCCGACGCCGTGCTCGACCGGCTCGCCGCGGTGGTCCCGCTGGTGGCGCCGGACGCAAGACATGACGGTTTTCACAGTTGACGTCTATGAGACGGTCTGGCGGTCGTTAGGCGACCGCTATACTCGGGAATCCGCCGCAGACCCGCTGCGCGGATTGGGGGAAAGGGAGGGCTCGTGGACTTCCGCGACTACCTGAAGGAGAGATGCCGGGAGCGTGGCATCTCCCTCCACCGCCTGGCGCTGCTCTGCGATCTCAATCAGATCTACTTCTATCAGGCGATCAACAAGAACAAGGAGAACCCGCCGCCGTGGGTGCTCCGCCGCGCCGCGCCCCATCTGGGCGTGGGGTACACCGAGCTGCTGATCGCCGCGGGATACCTGCGCGAGTCCGACATCGAGGAATGGCTCGAGGGCCGGCGGCGTCCCGCCGCGACCGCCGCCGAGGCCGGGTCCTCCGCGGGGTGAGCGCGCTCGCGTCGACCACGCACTCGGGGGACTGGCACGACGATGCCGCGGAGGCCGCGGCGGTGGAGGCCGCCCTGGTCGCCGACTTCCGCGCGGGCGACGTCTTCGCGTTCGAGACCCTCTACCGGGTCCACCACCGCTACGTCGAGCTGCTCGCGCGGCGGATCATCATCGACCCCCACCGCGCCGAGGACATCGCCCAGGAGGCGTTCCTCCGGCTGGTTCGCCAGCTGCTCAGCCACGACGGCGAGATCCGCGTCCGCGCCTGGCTGCACCGCACCACCACCAACCTCGCCATCGACGAGCACCGCCGGCTGCGCACGATGCAGCACTACCACGAGCAGGCCTCGCCGGTCGAGGAGCTGCAGCTGGCGCTGGAGCGGTACCACGAGGGGCATCCGGAGCGGGCCGCCGAGCGGCGGGAGGTCCGGCTGATGATCATTCGGGTGATCGAAACCCTGCCCCAGCGCTACCGCCAGATCCTGGCGCTGCGCGAGCTCGAGGGGATGGACTATCCCCACATCGCCGAGCGCATGGGCCTGTCGATCTCCGCGGTCGAGTCGCTGCTCTTCCGGGCGAGGCGCCGCTTCACCGAGGTCTACGACCAGATCTCCGACGACCCCAGGCGCCTGATCCCCCGGCGCCGCCGCCGTCGGGAGCTTCCGCCCGCGGTCTGAGCAGGGTGTTGACGCCGGACGCCATCTGGCCGCGTGCCGTCATCTGCCTCGACCTCGACGCCTTCTACGCGTCGGTCGAGCAGCTGCGCCGGCCGGAGCTGCGAGGCAGGCCGGTGATCGTCGGCGGAGGCGGCGGCCCGGACCACCGCCGCGGGGTGGTGAGCGCGGCGTCGTACGAGGCGCGGCCGTACGGGGTGCGCTCGGCGATGCCGCTGGTGACCGCGCTGCGGCTCTGCCCGGCCGCGGTGGTGGTGCCGGTGGACTTCCCCGCATACCGCGACGCCTCGGCGCGGGTGTTCGGGATCACCCGGGCGTACACGCCCCAGGTCGAGCCCGCGTCGCTCGACGAGGCGTACCTCGAGGTGACCGGCTCGCAGCGCCGCTTCGGCTCGCCCCCGGCGATGGCGGTGGAGATGCGCGATCGCATCCTCGCCGAGTGCGGCCTGCACGCCTCCTTCGGCGTGGCGACCTCGAAGACGGTGGCGAAGATCGCCTCCGAGGTGCGCAAGCCGAAGGGGATGGTGGTGGTGGCTCCCGGGGAGGAGGCCGCGTTCCTCGCGCCGCTGCCGCTGCGGGCGCTGCCCGGCCTGGGGCCCGCGACCGAGACCGCGCTCGACGGGCTCGGGGTGCGGACGCTGGGGCAGCTCGCGGCGCTGCCCGTCGACGCGGTGCGCCGGCGGCTCGGCGAGGCGGCGGCGCGGTCGCTGCTGCAGCGCGCCCGGGGGGTGGACGAGGCCGCGGTGACGGTGCCGGGACGGCCGAAGAGCGTGTCGCGGGAGGAGACGTTCATGACCGACGTCGCCGAGCGCGGGGCGCTCGAGGACCGGCTGCGGCAGCTCGCCGCCGACGTGGGGCGCAGGCTGCGCGCCGGCGGCTGGACGGCGTCGACGGTGACGCTGAAGCTCCGCGATGCGCGATTCGTGACCAGCTCCCGGCAGCGGACGCTGGCGGCGCCGGTCGATGCCGACCGGCTGATCGCGGCGGCGGCGCTGGAGCTCTTCGGAGCGAGCTGGGGCGGGGAGCCGCTGCGGCTGCTCGGGGTCGGGGTGAGCGCCCTGGCGGACGCGGGGCAGATGGACCTGCTCGACCCCGAGGCGGAGCGCGAGTCGCGGCTGGATCGGGTGCTGGACGACCTGCGCCGGCGGTTCGGGGACAACGCGCCGCATCGGGGTTCCGGTGCGGCGCCGCTGCGGGACATGGACTGGCGGGGGGACGACCTGCGGCGCTGAGGCGCCGGTGGATCACCCCGTAGAGGTTTCCGTCGTCGCCGACGGCAACGCACTCGAGCCGTCCGTCGGAGTTCTGCGCGAGCGCTGCACCAACAAGGACGCGAAGCCGCTGTCTGCGAGCCCCTACGCCGCCGGCAGGGTCCGCCGGTTGCCGCTCACGATGCGCTGGATCAGCGCCGCCACGCCGATCAGCGCCATCCCCGCACCGATCAGCACCAGCGGGAGTCCCAGCGGACCCGAGAACCACCGTACTCCGACATCCACCACCACTGCGAACAGGCCGAGGCCTCCGGCGACCGCCAGTGCGTTGCAGTTCAACCGCACCGACGCCACCAACGCCCCACCGCTGGCGGCGAGCGCCAACGGGGTGCACACCGCGGCGGCCGCATCCCCGGGGAGGCAGAGCACCACCGCCGGCACCGCCGTTCCCCAGAACCGCAGCAGCTCGCGCTCGACCGCACGCATCCGCGTCACCAACGACACCGCCAGCAGCGCCGCCCCGGGCACGCAGGTCGCCAGCGCCCCGACCGTCGCCCCGGCGCGACCCGCGGACAGCCCGCACCAGGTCGCCCCGTAGGCGCCCGCGACCAGCAGCACGGTCAGCAGCGGACCGCCCAGCTGGAGCACCGCGACCAGTGCCAGCACCGCCACCACCCCGAACCCCAGCGCGGCGTCGCCACCGCGATCCACGTTGTCGTACATCGGCGCATACGGCCCGGCGTACTCCAGGTGGTGCACCGACAACCACCCCAGGCTGGCGGCGCAGTCACCCGCCGCCAGCCCGCCGCCGAGGATCGCCACCATCACGCACGCGGCCGCGGCCCGCCCCCCTGCGGCTCCGCCGGCGGCCAGCCGTAGCGCCCCCATCAGCGCCGCCGCGCCCACCGCCACGTAGAGCACCAGCCGTCCGCCGAGTCCGAAGGCCTCCCGGTGCAGCGCCACCAGCAGCGCCCCGCCCGCCAGCGCGAGCGCCGCCCCGGCGTAGGCGATCACCTCCTGCATCGACACCCGCACGCGGTCGGTCGCCGCCTCCCGCCCCTCGAACGCCCGGATCGCCTCCGCCGTCGCCGGATCCACCACCCCGGCGGCGATCCAGCGCCTCAGCTGCTCCTCGATCGGGCTCACGCCCGCGCGCGGCCCACCTCGTCGCCGCCGTCGTCGTCGCCGTCCGCGTCGTCGTCGAGCTCGTCGAGGAAGGGCAGCAGGCTCTCGTCATTCCGCGCGCGCGCCTCAGCCAGGAGATCGCCGATCACCACCACGCGCTCCTCGGTCCAGCCCAGCACCGCGGCCAGCTCGACCGTGCTCGGCTCGCGGCCGAGGTCCTTGCGCATCGCCACCTCGGCGATGTCGAGCAGGCGGCTGTCGCGGACGAAGGCCTCGCAGGTCTCGCGCTGGACCTGCTCGCGCTCGATCGCGGCGTCGACGAAGAGATCGGCGACGCGGCGGACGTAGGCGCGCAGCCCGGCCGCGCCGCCGCTGCGTGCGGCGTACTCGCGCACCGCGGTGACCACCGCGATCGACGCCTCCTGGTAGAGATCGCCGACGTCGACGCCGGAGTCCGCGCGCGACAGCGCGGCGTCGAGAGCGATGTCGAGGAGGTGCTCGACCAGCGCCGTCTGCGCCGCGCCCGGGCCGTCGGTGTGGGCGCGGCCCAGCAGCTCGGTGACCTTCTCGACCGGCAGCGACGGCCGGGTGCGCACCTGGGCCGCCAGGGTGTCGAGAGCGGTGTCCACGCCGCCCGCCTCCATCAGCGCGGGACCTGTCCCGCCTTGCGGCCGAAGCGCGCGGCGAACTGCTCGACGGCACGGGCGACCTCGCGACGCGCCGGCCCGGCGCTGGCCCGCTCGACCGCACCGGAGAGGGGACCGCCGCCGACCGAGTAGGCGGCGACGAGCTCCAGCGTGGAGCCACCCGCCGTCGGCGCGACGGCGATGGTGATGGTCAGCTCCATGCCCTCCTCGAGGACGTAGCGCGCCCGGCGGGGGACGTCGAGCTCACGGCAGACGAGCACGCCGCTGAGGTGCTTGCCGATCAGGCCGACCTCGACGGCGTAGCGCGCTCCAACCCCCCGCGGCGAGCCGGAGAGACGGCGAAGGCCGCGGACCGCGGGGAGCCAGTCCGCGTTCTCCAGATCGGTCGCCGCCTCGAACACCTCCCCGGGGGGCACCGGCATGGTCGCGGTGGCACGGGCTTCGATCATCGGCCTCACGGTACCACCGCCGCCCGGCAGGCTAACCGTGCCCTCAGAGGATCAGCGTGGCGAACTCGCCGACGCTCTCGAAGCCCAGCCGGGTGTAGACGCGCAGCGCCGGCAGGTTGAAGTGGTTGACGTACAGCGAGCAGGTCGGCACCTCGGTGTGGAGCGCCTCGCAGACCGCGGCGAGCCCCCGGGTGGCGACGCCCCGGCCGCGCTCGGCGGGGGCGGTGTAGACGCCCTGGACCTGCACCACCTCGGCGGTCCAGGCGCTGAGCTCGGCCTTGAAGAGCACCCGGTCGCCCTCCATCCAGACCCAGCTCCAGCCCCGGTCGATGAGCACCGCCATGCGTGCCCGCCAGCCGGCGGGGTCGATGGCGAGGGGGTCGATGCCCATCTCCTCGCGGTGCATCGCCGCCGCCGCCACCACGAGCAGGTCGAGGTCGGCCAGCTCGGCGCGGCGCACCTCGGGACTGCCCGCCGCCGCCACCCGGCCGCGGCCCACCGCCATCAGCGGCTGCGGGTCGCGCACCTCGCGGGGCTCGGGGGCGAGCCGGCGGCCGCGGTGCAGGGCGTGGACCTGCTCGCGCGGTCCCACCATCATCCGCGGCGGCGAGTGGCGGTCGAGCACCTCGGCGAGCAGCTGCGCGTCCTCCCCGTCGGGCACGCAGGGGATCACCAGGGGTCCGGCGAGCAGCGCGGCGGTGATCAGCCCACGGCGCTCGACCCCCCACCAGGCTCCCCCGGTGAGCGCCCCCAGCCGCAGCTCGCTGCGCAGGAAGGCGTTGGCGACCTGGTCACCGTCGAGGAGGTCGAGAACCGCTCCCGCGTCGCGGGAGGAGAGTCGCCGGACGGTGCGGGCCACTGTCGCCATGGGGTACTCCCGATCGTATGCGCCCGCGCCATTCGTGCGCATCCGTTCGTGGCGGCCAGCGGCGATCTGCGAGGATTGCGCCGATGCTGATCCTGATGCGCACCCAGGCGACCCGGTCGGAGATCGACGCCGTGCTCGCCCACGTCCGCCACCACGGCTACGAGCCGATCGAGCTCCCCGGCGCCGAGCGGCTCGCCATCGGCGTCCTCGGCGCCAACCCGATCGCCGTCCGCGACCACGTCGTCGCCCTTCCGGGGGTGGCCGATGCCATTCCGGTGAGCAAGCCATACAAGCAGGTCGGCCGCGAGTGGCACCCGCAGCGCACCGTGGTCGAGGTCGGCGGGGTGCGCTTCGGCGGCGACGAGGTGCCGGTGATCGCCGGTCCCTGCGCCGTCGAGGACGCGGCCCAGCTGATCGCGACCGCCCGGGCGGTGCGCGCCGCCGGCGCGGTGATGCTCCGCGGCGGCGCCTACAAGCCGCGCACCAACCCCTACTCCTTCCGCGGGCTGGGGGCAGCCGGCCTCGAGCTGCTCGCCCAGGCCCGCGAGGAGACCGGCCTGCCGGTGGTCACCGAGGTGCTCACCCCCGCCGACGTCGAGGTCGTCGCCGAGCGCGCCGACATGCTCCAGGTGGGGACGCGCAACGCCCAGAACTTCGCCCTGCTCGAGGCCGTCGGCCAGGCGGGCAAGCCGGTGATGCTCAAGCGCGGGCTCAGCAACACCGTGGAGGAGTGGCTGCTCAGCGCCGAGTACGTCGTCGGCCAGGGCAACCGCAACGTGGTGCTCTGCGAGCGCGGGGTGCGCACCTTCGAGACCGCGACACGCAACACCCTCGACCTCAGTGCGGTGCCGCTGGTGCGCTCGCTCTCGCACCTGCCCATCGTCGTCGACCCGTCCCACGCCACCGGGCACCGCCACCTCGTCGGCCCGATGGCGCTCGCCGCCCTCGCCGGCGGCGCCGACGGGATCATGGTCGAGGTCCATCCCAACCCCGACGAGGCACTGAGCGACGGTCCCCAGTCGCTGACCTTCGAGCAGTTCGGCGCCCTGATGGAGGAGATGCGGCGGGTGGCGGACGCCCTGCGCCGTCCGCTCGCGATTGCGGGCTAGGGCTGGCCGACCCCCGAGGGCTCCGCGAGCTCGGCGCGCAGCGAGGAGAGCTGGACCCCGAGCACCCCGGCGAGCGAGACGATCAGGGGTGCCGCCTCGACTCCGCCCGTCGTGCGCGAGGGACCTCCGGCCGCCGCCGCGAGCTCGTCGAGTACTCGCAGCGCGCCGGGGGTGTCGAGGTCGTCGTCGAGCCGGTCGTAGAAGTCGACCTCGAGCTCGGTTGCCTCCTCGGGGTCGACGCGGGCCTCGCCGGCGGCCGTCGCGGTCCAGACGGCGAGCCGGTGCCGCGCGTCGGCGAGCTCCTCACCGGCATAGGACCAGGGGGTGCGGTAGTGGTGCGCGGCCAGGACCAGCCGGGCCGCCGCGGGCGGCGCGGTGCCGATCAGGTCGCGGACGAACACGAGGTTGCCGAGCGACTTGCTCATCTTCACGCCGTCGAGCTGGACCATGGCGACGTGCACCCAGTGGCGCGCCAGCGGTTCGTCCTGGAGCGCCTCGGTCTGGGCGATCTCAGACTCGTGATGGGGATAGATGAGGTCGTCGCCGCCGCCGTGAATGTCGAGGGTCGCGCCCAGCTCGCGGGTGGCGAGCACGGTGCACTCGATGTGCCAGCCGGGTCGGCCGGCGCCCCACGGGCTCGGCCAGCTCAGCTCGTCGGGGAGCGACGGCTGCCAGAGGATGAAGTCGAGCGGGTCGCGCTTGCGCGGGTCGTCGGGGTCCGCGCCGCGCTCGCGACTGAGCGCGATCATCCGCTCGCGACCGAGGCCGCAGAGCCTGCCGTAGCGGCCGAACGCGGTGGTGTCGAAGTAGACGCGCGCCTCGCGGGCGTAGGCGAAACCGGCGGACTCGAGCCGGCGGATCCACTCGACCATCTCGGGGACGTGCGCCGAGGCGTAGGGGACGGACACCGGGAGGATGTCGATGGCCGCCATCTCCTGGTCGAAGCGGGCCACCTGGTCGGCGACCAGCAGCCGCGAGTCGACGCCGCGCTCGCGGGCCACCCGGAAGATGTCGTCGTCGACGTCGGTCACGTTGCGCACGCTGTGCACCCTCTGCCCGCCGGCGCGCAGCCGCCGGGTCAGCACGTCGAAGACGTGGTAGGTGAAGGCGTGGCCGAGGTGGGCGGCGTCGTAGGGGGTGATGCCGCACACGTAGAGGGTCACCGGGTCGCCGGCGGGCTCGAGCGGCCGCACCGTGCGCGACGCCGTGTCGTACAGCTGCATCCCGGTCGATTCTACGGAGGCGAGCCCGGAGCGGCGGCCCCGAGCAGCCGCGACGCCTCGTCGAGGGCGGCACGGAGGTCGCGGTAGCTCACCCGCGAGGGTGCCTCGGCGAGCGGCACCCAGGCGGCCTCGTCGACCTCCTCCGCCTGGGGCACGGCCTCGGTCCCCTCCGGCACCTCGACGAGGAAGTGGTCGACGCGCTTGAACACCAGCCGGCCCTGGCGCCGGTACGCGTACTCGGACGCCGGCAGCGCCCCGCGCATCCGGAGCCGGTCGCGGGGAATGCCCACCTCCTCGGAGATCTCCCGCAGCGCCGCCTCCGCCGAGCTCTCGCCGGGCTCGACCAGGCCCTTGGGGAGGCTCCAGGCGCCTCCCACCCCGATCAGGCAGACCTCCCAGCCGCCCCCCGACCGGCGCACCACCACGCCTCCGGCGGAGAGCTCGTCGACACGGCGGTAACGGGGGCTCATGGGTCTCAGAATGCCAGCCGAGGCTTGCGAGGGGCGGTGCTATGATCCGCGAACAGCGCCCGGGGCCCCGTGGTGTAGCCTGGCCTAACACGCCACCCTGTCAAGGTGGAGATCGTCGGTTCGAATCCGATCGGGGTCGCCAGCGGCGCTACCGCGCGGGCTCCTGGCCCCATCGACGATGGTCGGTCCCGCCACCGGCCAGGGGAACTGCGTGCGAGCGCACATGATGTTTGCGCACGCGGCGTGATAGTCTGCCCCCATGCCGGACGATGAGGGGGTGGCCGCCTGGTCTGCCCTGCTGCGCTGCCATGCCGCGCTGGTGGGGCGGCTGGAGAACGAGCTGCAGTCGGCGCGGGGCCTCTCCCTGGCCTGGTACGACGTCCTCCAGGTGCTCGCCTCCGCGCCCGAGCGGCGGCTGCGGATGAGCGAGCTCGGCGAGCGGGTGGTGGTCAGCCGCACCCGGGTCAGCCGCATCGTCGACGAGATGGTCGACGCGGGCCTGGCGGTGCGCGAGCCCGATCCCTCCGACCGGCGCTCCTGGTTCGCGGCGATCACCCGCGAGGGGCGCGCCACCCTGCGGCGGGCGTCGCCGGTGTACCGGCGCGGCGTCGTGGCGCACTTCTCCAGGCACCTCGGCGCCGGGGAGATCGAGGTGATCCGCGAGGCGCTCGAGCGGGTGCTCGCCGAGCTGCCCGCCGTCCCCCGCCGCCCCGGGGGACGCTGACCTCCCTGGAGCCGGGCTCTCCACACCTCCGCACCGCCTTCACAACTTCCTCACAGCGCAGCGCGAATCTCGGATTGCCGGAATCAGCCGGCGCACACGGAGAACCCGAGATGCATCAGAGATCGCCGCTTCGCACCGCCTGGGCCCTCGCCACCATCGGTGGCGCCACCGCGGTGGGGATCACCACCCAGCGCCCCGGCTTCGTCGTCATCACGTTCATCGGTGGACTGCTGCTGCCGCGCGTGCTCGGCTTCGGCTGGGCCGGCCATCACGGCCACCACGCGCACGCCCGCTGGCACGGCTGCCACGGCGGGCACGCCCAGGCCCAGGGTGGCGCGGTCGAGGAGAAGGTGACGGCGTAGGCGGCAGTGACACCGCGCGCCGCTGTCTAGGATCTGCGCCGTGAGGACCATCCTGGTCGTCGACGACGAGCCCGAGATCGTGCGGCTGGTGCGCGACTACCTCGAGCACGGCGGATTCGCCGTGGTCACCGCCTCCGACGGTCGGGGCGCCCTGGAGGCCGCCCGCCGGCGGCGCCCCGACCTCGTCATCCTCGACCTCGGGCTGCCCGGGCTCGACGGGCTCGACGTCACCCGCGCGCTCCGCCGCGAGGGCGCGGTGCCGATCGTCATGCTCACCGCCCGCGGCGAGGAGAGCGACAAGCTGGTCGGGCTGGAGCTCGGCGCCGACGACTACGTCACCAAGCCGTTCAGCCCCAAGGAGCTCGTCGCCCGGGTGCGGGCGGTGCTGCGCCGCACCGAGGCCGCCGCCGAGCGCGGCGACGTGGTCCGGGTCGGCGACGACCTCGTTCTCGACGCGGCGCGGATGGAGACCAGCGCCGCGGGGCGGCGGGTCGAGCTCACCCCCACCGAGTTCGAGCTGCTCCTGACCATGGCGCGGCAGCCGGGCCGCGTCTTCACCCGCGCCCAGCTGCTCGACGTCGTGCGCGGCGCCGCCGTGGAGTCC
>DATARS010000019.1:0-9332 GCA_036269455.1 Candidatus Dormiibacterota bacterium
CCCACCCGGCTCTCCACCTCGACGCTGCCGCCGTGGGCCTCGACGAGGCGGCGCACCAGGGCCAGCCCCATGCCGGTGCCGCCGTAGGTGCGGGTCGCGGTGTTGTCGACCTGGTAGAAGCGCTCGAACACCCGGGGCAGCGCGTCCTCGGGGATCCCGATCCCGGTGTCCGCCACCTCGATCCGCACCATGCCGTTGCCGTTGCGGTGGCTGCGCACCCACACCCGGCCCCCGTCGGGGGTGAACTTCACCGCGTTGTCGAGCAGCGCCCGGAGCGCCTGGTTGAAGCGCGTCGGGTCGGCGAACACCTCGACGTCCGGCGGGACGTCCACGCTCAGCGACACCTGCAGACCGTCCTTCAGCCGCGCCTGGACGGCGGTCACCGCCTCCTCGACCGCGCTGCGCACCTGGGTCGGCAGCGGCTTCAGGCTCAGCGTGTCCGACTCCAGCAGCGAGAAGTCCAGGATCGTCTCGACGATGTCGTAGAGCTTCTTCGCCGCCACCTGGATGTCGTGGAGCGCCCCGGTCTTGTGGGCGTCGTCCCAGGTCTCCCAGCACATCTCCAGCAGGTCGCTCATCCCCATGATCGCGGTCAGCGGGGTCCGCAGCTCGTGCTGGACGGTGCCCAGGAAGTCCGACTTGAGCGCGTCGAGCTCGCGCAGCCGGCGCACCGTCTCCCGCTCCTGCTCGAACAGCCGGGTGTTCTCCAGGGCGATCGCCGCGTTGTTGGCGAGCACCGCCAGGCTCTGCTCCTGGCCCTCGACCGGCGGCTCACCGGCGCGGGTGATCACCGCCAGGGCGCCGACCACCGCGTCCTGGTAGAACATCGGCACCGCCAGCATGCCCCCGGCCTGCCACCCCGCCGGCGCCCGGTCGACGCGGACGCCGCGGCCCTCGAGGAGGCGGCCCATCACCCCCCAGCCGTCGAGGTCGGGCGGGTGGCCCTCGACCCCGTGGGTGGCGCGGAGTGCGAGGTGGTCGCCCTCGCGGAGCAGCAGCAGCGCCGCCGAGCCGTGGCCGACGATCGCCGCCGCCGCACCCACCACCGCCTCCTGGAGGCCGGCGACGCCCCGGGTGGTGGTGGTCAGTGCCCGGGAGACCCCGCCGAGCTCGTCGACCGCACCGTCGAGACGGGCGCGGGCCTGCTCGATCTGGGTGATGTACTGGGCGATCTCCGCACGCATCCGGTTGACCCCCTCGGCGAGCCGCCCGAGCTCGTCCGACGAGGTGATCGGAATGTCCGTCGAGTAGTCGCCCCCCGCGATCCGGGCGACGCCGCGCTCGAGCCGGTTCACCGGCCGGCGCACGAAGCGCTCGACGAAGACGAACACGCCGATCGCGGTTCCGAGGATGGCGAGGATGCCGAGCAGCGCGACGGTGATCTCGACGGCGCGAACGTCACCGGTGAACTGGGCGAGAGGGACCTCCACGCCGATGTAGCCGACCACCGCCCGGGTGGCGTCGCGCAGCGGAACGAAGCTGCCCGCGACCGCCCCGGTGCGGGGGACGTCGTACACGGCGGCGACCGCGTCCCGGTGCCGGGTGACATCGGCGGCGATCGCCGCCGGCGTGGTCGCCCGCGAACCCGAGCCGGCGTCCCCGGTCAGCCGCGTGAGCATCTGCGGACGGGCGGCCGCGATCTCGTCCGTCGGATAGCCGACGACGGCGGCGAAGCGCGCGAGCTCGCCGGAGAGGGGCTGGATGTACACCAGCGCACCGACGACCGCCGTTCCCTTTCGGATCGGCGCACCGGTGGCGTAGATGTCTCCCCCGGTGGCGACCTCGACGCCGTGCGGATTCGCATCGCCCGCGAGCGCGCGCCGGACCGCCGGAGAGGCGGCGGTCAGCAGCGGCGGGAGGCCCGCCGGCGAGACGGCGCGAAAGTCGGCCCCGACGACCACCGGGTACTCGCCGAACGGACCGGCGCCGAGACCGAAAAGCGTTCTGATCTCAGGTCCCAGGTCCTGCCCGTTCGCGGCCTCCGCGCTCAGCAGGCCGGCAATGCCCGTGGCCTCGCCGTCGATCGCCGGGCCGGTGATGCGGCCGAGCAGCCGGTCGACCACGGTCGCACGGTTGGCGGCGGTCGTGACCGCGGCCTCCTGCGCCTGCTGCGAGGCGCTGATCAGCAGCAGGCTGCTGATCCCCACCACCAGCGTGAGCGCGAGCCCCACCCCGGCCACCAGCAGCCGGACGGCGAAGGACGATCGGATCTGACGTCGCATCCGCGGGCCTCATGAATCGGTGACCACACCCGGCACCCGGCCCGCCGCGCGCAAACGTTACAACCGCCTCCTGGGCGCAATGATGGCGCCGCGGGCGGTGCGCAACCGCAAACGGAACGAGATCGTCACGCGCCCTCCCCGAGCCGGCGCCGTGGGCGGCCCGTCATGCGTCTACCGAGTGACGTAATCGCGCAGCGGCGGCTCGTTGGTGGTTCGGGGTTCGGTGTTCAGCCGGGTGACGAAGATGTTCTGCACCATGGACGCGGAGTAGAGCGGGACGTCGTTGGGGTGGATGTAGGGCATCGTCGACTGGGCACACAGGGCGCGGTCGATGCGGGCGGGGACCGCGGGGCCGTCGTGGGTGAGGGCGTCGATCGCCAGCGCGTAGGCGACGGGGTCGTAGTAGAAGGCGAGGTGGTCGGCGACGTTGCCCGGGCAGATGTCCTGGGTGGCGACGTCGGTGATCCGGCCCGGCCCGTGGAGCGAGGAGGTGCCGCTGCTGTCGAGGTCGGGCTGCACGAACTGGTCGGTGTGCGAGTAGATCTCGGTGTAGTCGATGCCTGCGAAGGTCTCCTGCCCCGAGTTGAGCGCGCCGGTGAAGGCCGAGATGTCCCACTGCTGGCGGAGCGCCGGGATGCAGGGACCGTTGCAGAAGGCGGCGATCGTCGGGGTGCCATGGCTGGTGCCGGCCATGCCCACCACGTCGTCGACCATCGGCCGGATGTCGGGCCAGAAGCGCAGCGCCCAGCGCGGCTCGGGCCCTCCCCCCTGGCTCCACCCCAGGATCTGCACCCGCCGCCCGCTGAGGTCGTGCGCCCGTCGCACCGCGTACACCGTGTACTCGGCGCTGACCTGGATGTCCTGCGTCGTGAAGTGCGGCACCTCGACCTCGCAGTAGGGCAACCCCATGGCATCGAAGGCCCGCTCATACGCGAACCACGCCTCGTGCGGCGTCACCAGCGTCGGCGGCACCAGCACCACCACCTCGCGTCCCGCGGTGACGACGTTCGCGGTGCAGTGCAGGCTCTGCTCCAGCCCGGCCGCCGGCACGCTCAGCACCGGTCCCGGCCGGTCCACCGGCGCGTAGCCCGCCGCCCGCATGCTGCCTGGCGGCGCGAGCGCGATGACCAGCAGCCCGAGGACCGCCCCGATGATCCGGCGCCCCACCGCGTCCCTCCTCGTCCCTCCGAGAAACCCATGGTAGGCCGCTCAGGACCCCTACGAGCGATGCGTCCTTTCGGGATGGGCCTCGCGCACGTCGACCCTCCGCACCGGCATGGGCAGCACCGCCGAATCAGAGAGCGGCACGGTCCTGAAGTCGCGCACCACCGGCCTCAGCCGCGCGAGGTCGCGGGTGCCCTCCTCGGACGAGTACGACCACGTCGACCAGGCGGCTGCGTCGTCCCACTCCTCGAGGGCGACGATCTGGGGCGATGCGGGGGCGGCGTTCTGCCAGACGTCGAGGCGGCGGAAGCCGGGGCGGCGGTTCCAGTCGACCGCCATGGCGCGCAGGCGGACGGCGTGCTCGGCCTCCATGCCGGGGGCGACGTCCCAGGTGAGCAGGACGCGGAACATCAGCCGTCCTCGCGGGCGACGAAGCAGGCGGTGGCGCCGCGTCCGCCCTGGACGCCGTCGGCGGCGAGGGCATCGGCGACGAGCGCGGCGACGTCGGCGGCGGTGACCAGCCACATGTCGTCGGGGGGCAGCACCGCGGCGACGCGCTCGCGGGCGTCCGCGGCGGTGGCGCCGCGCAGAGCGGATTCGATCTGTTCGACGACGCCGCGCTCGGCGAAGAAGTCGCCGCGGAGCTGGAGCTCGCGGACGCGGCCCTGCTCCTGCCAGCAGCGGACGACGACCATGCCGCCGCGGGTCCTGCGGGCGACCTGGGTGAACTGGGTGCCGGGGCGGCCGCCGAGGTGGAGCCAGCCGGGGTCACGATAGCGGGTGGCGGCGAGGCGCTCGACGTCCTCCCAGCGCAGCGGGTCGAGCTCGCCGCGCTCGAGGTGCACCCCGAGGGTCTCGCGGTAGCCGTCCTCGACGGCGGCGGCGAGGTCCTCCACCGCGACCGGGCCGCCCACCTGCTCGCAGAGCGTGGTCATTCCCTCGCGGGCGTGGGAGACGAACTTGTCGCGGAGCTTCGCGTCGGGGATGCGCAGCACCTCGAGCATGAGGTCGAAGTCGACGTCGACGAGCGTCGACGCGTGGAAGAGGAGCATCCCGGCGGGGTCGGTGTAGGCGCCGACGCCGCAGATCTTCCGGCCGTCGACGGCGAGGTCGTTCTTGGGACGGAGCACGCTCTCGACGCCGTACCGGCGCAGCGCCTGGATGATGCCGCCGCTCAGCGCGGCGAAGACCGGGCCGAAGCCGCCGGCGGTGCTCACCGCCGAGCGGGGCAGGGCGAGGGCGAGGCCGAGCTGGCCCGCGCCCATGAGGATGCTGCCGCCGCCGGTGAGCCGGCGGTGGATCTCGACGCCGCGGGCGGCGCAGGCGGCCATGTCGGCCTCGGAGCGGGGGTCCTGGTGGTAGCCGATCACCACCGCGGCGGGGTCGAAGCGGTAGAGGTGGAGCACCGCGGTCTCGGGCGCGGCCGCGACCCATCCCAGCGCCGCCTCGTCGACGGCGAGGCCCTGGTCGCCGCGGATGCCGGGGTGCCAGAGCGACGTCCAGCGCACCGGCTACGCCTCCACGTCGTAGAGCGAGCAGCAGACCTCGTGCATCTCCGGCGTCAGCCCCAGGTCGGTGGCGAGGCCGACGACGCCGTCGGCGGGATAGGCGATGCCGTTGAAGCCGGCGAGGATGGCGAGTCGGTCGGTCATCTCCTTGTGGGGACCGCCGGGACGCGCGCAGCCGAGCACCACCGGGATGTGCGCGAAGCCGCGGCGGGCGCGGACGAAGAGCGGGGCGAGCTCGGCGGGCCCCGGCGGGCGCACCGCCGCGAGCGGGGTGCCGGGCAGGGGCATGAGCACCACCAGGATGAGCGCGGCGATCCCGCTCTGGGTGAGCCGGTCGAGCACCTCGGCCTCGCCGTCGATGCGGCCGCCGTGCATCCCCAGGACGACGTGGGGGGTGACCCGCACGCCGCGCTCGACCAGGCGGTCGATCATGCGCAGGAAGTCCTCGGGCTCGAGCGGCAGGTTGAGCACCTCGCGCACCGCCGCCGCCGAGGGGGGCACGTCGACGAGCACGCCGTCGACGCCGGCCTCGGCGAAGCCCTCGATGAGCCGGTCGTCGGCGACGCCGGAGTGGACGACGATGCGCCAGCCCAGCTCCTCGCGCAGCCTGCGGATCACCCCGAGGTGGGGCAGGAAGGGCACGGTGCCGTTCCGCGCCGAGCCGCCGGTGATCAGCGCCCCCCGGGTGCCGCGAGCGTGGAGCCGCTGACCCAGCTCCCAGAGCTCGTCGGGGTGCCGCGCCGGATGCATGGTCTCGAGCACCTTGGCCCTGCAGTGGTTGCACTGCAGGGCGCAGTCGGCACCGGTCAGCGAGATCGAGGCGAAGCGCTGCAGCGGCGCCCATTCGCGGGTGGCGAAGCGCTTGAGCGCGGGCGCGAAGAACTTCATCCGGGCGCCGTGGCGGCGGCCGATCTCCCAGCTCTCGGCGAGATCGCCGGCGCTGAGCAGCGGGGCGGCGGGGGCGACCGTCACCGGCGCAGGTCCTCCTCGAGCTCGGCGGCGGCGCGGGCGCGGGCGCCGGCGTCGAGCGGCATCGGATGGTTGCGCTGGCGCATGCTCGGGCGCTCGTTGCCGAAGGGGCGGTTGCAGGCGTTGCGGCCATCGTGGCCGGCGCAGCCCGAGGTCATGAACACCTCGCCGTCGGCGAGCAGCGGCGCGATGTCGCAGCCGAAGTCGGTGATCTGCCCCTCGCCGTTGAAGCGCATGTCCTCGACCCGGCCGACCTCGTGGTTGATGAGGTAGCGGGCCACCTGGATGCGCCGGTAGTGGCCCATCGGCGCCGGGTCGACGTCCTGCATCACCGTGCCGGCCTCGGGGAAGAAGGCGAAGAGATGGGTGTGGGCGCCGCAGTCGTGGACCCGCTGGATCATCTCCGCCATCTGCCGTTCGGTCTCGCCGAGGCCGCAGACGAGGTGCACGCCGGTCTTGAAGCGGCCGAAGACCTCGACGCCCCAGCGCAGCACCTTCCAGTGGTGCTCCCAGCGATGCGGCCCCCGCGCCCCCCGGCCGCGGGTTCCGTCGAAGAGCTCGGGGGTGCAGGCGTCGAAGGCGACGGTGAACATGTCGGCACCGGCCTCGAGGATCTCCTCGACCATCTCGCGGCTGCGCACCACCGTGGCGGTGATCAGCGCCGAGATGCCCATCGAGGTCTCGTCGCGGAAGCGGCGCATCACCGCGTTGGAGTCGGCGAAGGCGCGGTGGTCCTGAATCATCGCCACGCAGACGCGCTGCATGTGGCCGGCGTCCTCGCGCACCCGGGTGAGGATGTCCTCGGTCTCGTAGGTCGGCCACTTCACCCGGATGAAGGTGTGGTTGCGCGCCTGCTCGCTCACCTCGGGGCGGTCCTTGGCGAGCCCGCAGTAGGTGCACCGGGCACGGCAGCCGCTCTCGTAGAGCAGCAGCAGGTTGAGCCCGCGGAGGTGGACGTTGCGGCTGAAGCGACCCTTCTCCATGCCCAGGGTGACGGCGCCGGCCAGGCTGGTCTGCACCTGCGCAGGGCTGTTCGCCGGCCCGGTGTGCTCGCACACCGGCTCGCGGCTGCGGGTGATCGGGATGCTGATCGTCACTCGGCGCGCTCCCGGATCCGCGGGGTGTCGGCGGCCTCCTCGGCGCGGATCACCTCGAGGTACTCCTCCGCGCTCAACCCCACCAGCTCCTCGGAGGGATGGATCGTGAACACCCAGCCGGCGTCGTAGGGCGACCGGTTGACGAGCGCGGGATCGTCGCGCAGCGCGGCGTTGACGGCGGTGACCACGCCGCCGACGGGCGCGTGCATCGAGCTCACCCACTTGCCCGACTCGACGCTGCCGAGCTCGTCGCCGGCGGCGACCCGCGAGCCGACCACCGGCAGGCCGATGAAGACCATGTCGCCGGCGGCCTCCGCCTGCCAGGCGGTGACGCCGCAGCGCCACTCCGGGTCCTCCCACCGCGCCCACTGGTGATGGGCGTCATAGCGCAGGTCGCCGGGGAGGACCAGGGTGTTCGTGCTCATGAGGCCTCCTCTCCAACAGGGGGCGCTGACGCAGATGGATCCTCCCCCTGGTCACACCGGTAGCAGTGCACCTCGAGCTCGGCGATGCGCTCGCCGTAGGCGCGCACCGCGGCCTCGCCCTCGAGCAGCTCGGCCCATTCGCGTTCGGGCCGGGTGGGGCGCAGCCGCACCAGCCAGCCCTCGCCGTACGGGTCGGTGTTCACCATCAGCGGGTTGGTGGCGAAGCCGGCGTCGTTGACGGCGACGATCTCGCCGGTCAGCGGCGCGGGGAAGGGCCCCACCCACTTGGCGCTCTCCACGGTGCAGAGGCTGCGGCCGCGCTCGACGACCCTGCCGACCCGGCGGAACTGCAGGGTGACGATGCGCCCGCAGCGGGTCTGGGCGACGTCGGTCATGCCGCAGACCGCCTCGGCGCCGTCGCGCCGCACCCAGACGTCGCGGTCGACGTCGTAGGCGAGGTCGTCGGGCAGCTCGCATCCGCGAAGGGTTGCCACCGGCATGTCACCTCACGCGCAACTGATGCCTTCCCGGTCGAGGAAGGCCTGGTACGCCTCCAGACCGGCGGCACCGGTGACCAGGGTGGCGCTCTCCTCGTCCCAGCCGGTGGCGCGCAGCCGCACCACCCAGCCGGCGCCGTAGCAGTCGCGGTTGAGCAGCTCGGGATCGGCCACCAGGTCGGAGTTGACGGCGACGATCTCGCCCGACACGGGGGTCGGCACCGGGCCCACCCACTTGCTGCTCTCGACAGTCGCGGCGCTCTGCCCCTTGCTCAGCGAGCGGCCGACCTTCTTGATGGTCACCGCGATCACCTTGCCGGCGAGGTGCTGGGCGACGTCGGTGAGCCCCATCACCACCTCGTCCCCCTCCGGCCTCAGCCAGATGTGCTTGTCCACGAAGTAGTAGAGATCCTCGGGCAGGTCACACCCGTTCGCCGTCGTCATCGGATCCTCCCGTGGTCGCCTGCGTGACCGCCGGCTGGGCGACGCCCGCGAGCTCGGGACCATCGCACATCGCCGCGCTGAGCAGCTCGGTGATCTCGACCACCTTCAGGCGATCGCCGAACCCGGTGGCGCGCACCGCCGCCTCGTACATGTTCACGTCCTTGGGGCAGGCCACGACGAAGTGGGTCACCCCGGGGATCTCCATCGCCTCGCGGATGCGCTGGTCGCTGGGACGCTCGCCGGTGCCGAGCTCGTCCATCCAGATCCGCCCGCCACCGGCACCACAGCAGAAGCTGTTCTCGCGGCAGCGCCCCATCTCCGCCAGCCGCGCCCCGGTGGCGGTGATCAGCGTGCGCGGCGGGTCGAAGACGCCGCTGTAGCGGCCGAGATAGCAGGGGTCGTGATAGGTGGCGACGGCGTCGCGCAGCGGCGCCCCGCAGCTGATCCGGCCCGCGGCGACGAGCTCGGCGAGCAGCTCGGTGTGGTGGCGCACCCTCCACGTGCCGCCCAGCGCCGGGTACTCGTTGCGCAGGGTGTTGAGGGTGTGCGGGTCGGTGGTGATGATCTCGGTGAACTCGCACTCGCCGAGGGTCTCGATGTTGTGCTGGGCGAGCGCCTCGTAGAGCCCCTCCTCCCCCACCCGGCGCACGTCGTTGCCGGCGCTGTGCTCGCCCTCGTGGAGGATGCCGAAGTCGACCCCGGCGGCGGTGAGCAGCCGCGCCAGTGCCCGGCTCACCTCCTGGCAGCGCGGGTCGAAGGAGGCGTAGTCGCCAACGAACCAGAGCACCTCGACCGGCTCCTTCCGCGCGTCCTTGACCTTGAAGTCGAGACCCCTGGTCCAGCGTGCGCGGTTGCGCTCGGGCTGGCCGAAGGAGTTGCCGTAGCGGTCGAGGTTCTGGAAGACCTTCTGCACCTTGGGGTCGACGTCGCCGGAGTCGACGAGCGCGCGGCGCATGTCGACGATCATCGGCACGTGCTCGATGCCCACCGGGCAGATCTCGACGCA
>DATARS010000020.1:0-6061 GCA_036269455.1 Candidatus Dormiibacterota bacterium
GAAGCGGCGCACCTCGGCGACGAAGGCCTCGGGGTCGACGATCGCCATCGTCCCCCGCCCGTCGAAGAAGGCGAGGTGGGTGACCTGGTCGCGCACCGTCCACCCCTGGGCGGGGGTGGGGGTGTCGAGGGCCGCGTCGTCGAGCGCGCCGACGATGCGGTCGAGATCCTCCTGCTCCTCGGCGAGGTCGGCGCAGACGCCGTCGACGGTGATGCTGCTCGTGGACATGGCCGTTCACAGTAGCGCTACCGTGGCCGGCATGGGCTCCAACCGCGGTGTCCTCTCCTCGCTCCGTCTCCCCGTGGTGCAGGCGCCGATGGCGGGCGGGCCGGCGACGCCGGCGCTGGCGGCGGCGGTGTCCGAGGCGGGCGGCCTCGGCTTCGTCGCCGCCGGGTACCGCGACGCCGAGGCGGTGCGGGCGGACCTCACGGCGGTGCGCGCCGCGACGGCGCGGCCCTTCGGCGTGAACCTGTTCGTCCCCGGCCCCGACGAGGTCGACCGGGCGCTGCTCGCCGGCTATGTCGAGCGGGTGGGGCGTGAGGCGGCTGCGATGGGCGTGACCGCGGGCGAGGCGGCGTGGAGCGACGACGCCTGGGACGAGAAGCTGGCGATGGTCGTCGAGGAGCGGCCGGCGGTGGTCTCGGTCGCCTTCGGTTGCCCGGCGGAGGAGGTCGTCGCCCGGCTCCACGCCGCCGGGGCCGAGCTCTGGGTGACCGTGACCGAGCCCGCCGAGGCGGTGCGGGCGGCGGCAGCCGGCGCCGACGCGCTGGTGGTGCAGGGCGTCGAGGCGGGCGCGCACCGCGGCTCGTTCAGCGACGCCGACGGGGTCGGCGAGATCGGGCTGCTGGCGCTGCTGCGCCTCGTCGCCCGGGTGACCGACCTGCCCCTGGTCGCCTCCGGCGGCCTCTTCGACGGCGCCGGGGTCGCCGCCGTCCTCGTCGCCGGGGCGACCGCGGCGCAGCTGGGGACGGCGTTCCTCGACACCCGGGAGGCGGGGACCGCGGCGGCGCATCGCGGCGCCCTGCGCGGAGCCCGGCCGACGGTGCTGACCCGCGCCTTCAGCGGGCGGAGGGCGCGGGGCATCGTCAACGCGTTCCACGCCCGCAACGGGGCGTTCGCCCCCACGGCGTATCCGCAGATCAACGCGCTCACCGCACCGCTGCGCCGCGCCGCCCGCGAGCGCGACGACGCCGAGATGCTCAACCTCTGGGCGGGACAGGGGTACACCGCGATCGACCACGACGTCCCCGCAGCGGCAGTGGTGGAGCGGATCGCACGGGAGATCGACGAGGCGCTCGCGCGATTCTGAGGCGGGGGGATGCTCCCCCCGTCCCACGCCGGCATTCGGCGGCGGCGCTCACCGTGCTCGTGAGGGCTTCGGCGGCGCCGTCGCACCGTCGCACCTTCGTTGAGGCACCGCCATCGGGGACGCCGTCGCCGCGTGGGAGGGTTGCGCCGATGTCCGATCTGCTCGACCTCGTCGGCGACCTCGCCGGGGGCATGCTGGAGCCGGGGCTGCGCCGCCGCGCCGCCGCCACCGAGCCGCCCCCCACCCCACCGGGGATCCCGGCGCTCCCGCCGGACCCACGGCTGATCTCCCAGGGGCTCGCCGCCATCCGCGCGCACGACCCCGGGTTCGACGAGTCGGGCGTGCTCGCCCAGGCGCGGGCGATCTGGGCGCAGGGCGGCGGCGGCGCCGCGAGGCTGACCGGGCTGGCGGTGTCGGGGGCGCAGACCGGGGGGCAGCGCGAGCGGCTCACGGTGCGCCTCGAGCTCGCCGAGGGCCGCGGGGTGCGCGAGGAGGACTGGGTCTTCGAGCGCTCGGCGAGCGCGACCACCCGGAGCGGGGACGTGACCGGGCACTGCCCCGGGTGCGGCGCCCCGCTCCCGGCCGTCGCCGCGGCCGCCTGCCCGTACTGCCAGGCGAGCCTGGTGGGGACGTCGACGTGGGTGCTGAGCGAGCGCCTGCAGCTGCGGCCGATGACCGATCGGGACGCGACGGCGCTGGCACTGGTCGCCGCGGTCGGGGCCGGCGGGAGCGCCGCTCCGGCGGCGGCGCCGGCACCCCCGCCGCCCGCGGCGGACCCCGGTGTCGACCTGGCGGTGCTCGGCCCCGGTGTCGACGCCCACGACCTCCTCGGCACCGCCCGGGAGATCGTCTACGCGGTCGCGGCGGCGCGCTCCCGACGCCATCCCGAGCTCGTCGCCGGCCGGGTCACCCCGGAGCTCGCCACCGCACTCCGCGAGGAGGCCTCGTCGCTGGCGGCAGGCCGCCGGCACCACGTCCTCGCCTTCCTCGAGGTGACCGACGCGGTGATCACCGGCGCCGCCGCCGACGGCTCCGGCTGGGGGGTCACCGTTCGGGTGCGGCTGTCCGGCGAGGAGTACGAGCTCGCCGACACCGGCCTCGAGCTCGTCGAGGGAAGCCAGACGATGCGCAGCTGGTCGGAGGTGTGGACGCTGGTCCGCGCCGGCGCCGGCGAGCCCTGGTGCGCCGCGTCGAGCGAGCGGGTCAGCGAACCCCCCGGATCCGCCTGACCAGCAGCGTCCCGACCACGAAGCAGACCGCGGCGCCGCCGAAGACGGCGCGGAAGCCCGAGTTGGGCTCGTGGGCGTTGAGGGTGTCGAAGGCCACCCCGGCGACTGCCGGGACCACGTTGCCGGGGAGGGTGAGGGCGACGTGGAAGAGGGCCATGTCCTTGGCCCCCGCGGCGCGGTCGGGGAGGGTGTCGCAGGCGAGCGCCCAGTCGACGGCGACGTAGAAGCCGTAGCCGATGCCATAGACCGCGCCGAGCGCGAGCACCAGCGAGACCGAGGTGGGATAGAGGGCGACGAAGACCACCGTGACCAGCGCCTGGAAGGCGCCGCTCGCGTAGACGAAGCGCTTGCGTCCGAGGCGGTCGCTGAGCCGGCCGCCGATCAGTCCGAAGGGGGTGGCGGAGGCGAGCACCACCAGCAGCCAGAGCGGGTTGAAGACCTCCGGGTCGCCCACCCTCACCACGTCGCGGAAGAAGGCGAAGGTGAAGGGTGTGATGGCGCTGATCCCCGCGGTGACCACCAGCCGGGTGGCCACGACCCAGGCGAAATCGCCGCCGGCGAGGGGGCGGAGGAAGGCGGCGACCCGGCGGCGCAGCGGCTCGGGCGCCGCCGGCGCCGGGGGCCGGGGCGGCACCGGGAGCTCGGCCTCGCGGGACGCGGCCCGCAGCGTCGGCAGCAGGGAGAGGACCAGGGCGACGGCCACCACCGCATAGGTGAGCCGGGAGCGGTGCACGGCGCTCAGCGCGGCGTTCGCCGCCAGCCCGACCGCGCTGCCGAGCAGCTGCATGGTGGAGAGCCAGCCGCTGGCCCGGCCCACCTCCTCGGCGGGCACGATGTCGGGGATGAGCGCGGCGTAGGCGGCCCCGGCCCCGTTGCTGAAGGCCTGGCCCATCGCATAGCCGATCAGCACCTGGCCGTAGGAGTCGGCGGTGAGCATCAGCACCAGGCTGAGCACGGTGCCGGCGGTGCCCACCACCAGGATGGGCCTGCGCCTCCCCCACCGGGTCCGCAGCCGGTCCGACCAGTGGCCGACGAGCGGGGGCAGCGCCATCGCGAAGAAGGCGCCCGAGCCGAGCACCAGCCCGAGCGCCGTGCCGTAGTGGTCGCGCGGCACCAGCCTCGACACCTGCGCCGGCACCAGGCTGGTACCGACGGGACCGTACATCACGTAGAGCCCGAACCAGTAGGAGGCGAGCGCGAGATGGAGGCGGCGGGTCACCGCAGCTCGTCGGGGATGCCGCCCGCCCGGCAGATCCGCGCGAAGACCGCCGCGCTCGGCTTGGGCCGCCGCTCCATGGTGTCGCGGTCGACCTCGAAGAGACCGAAGCGCTGGCTGTAGCCCTGCGCCCATTCGAAGTTGTCGAGCGCGGTCCAGTGGAGATAGCCGCGGACGTCGGCGCCGTCGGCGATGGCCGACGCCACCGCGGCGAGATGATCGACGAGGTAGCGCGGGCGGAGCTCGTCGGCGCGGTCGGCGACGCCGTTCTCGGTGACGACGAGGGGGAGGCGGTGCTCCCGCCAGACGCGGACGAGGGCGCGGCGCAGGCCCCGGGCGTCGATGCTCCAGCCGTAGGTGGAGGCGGGGAGCGCGGGGTCGGGCCGCTGCCGGCTGAAGAGCCGGCCGGGGGCGCGCGGGTCGAAGGCCACCAGGTCGTCGGTGTAGTAGTTGACCCCCAGCCAGTCGAGCGACCCCGCGGCGGCGGGGAGGCGCTGCCCCCAGCCCACCGGCGGGCGCAGCCGGCCGTCCCGGCAGGCGAGCACGAACCAGCGGTTGAGCAGCCAGTCGGGCACCGCCGCCGCGGCCCGGTCGAGCGGGTGGCGAGGACGCTCGGGGAGCATGCCGCGGTAGTGGTGGGCGATGGAGACCCGCACCTCGGCGCCCTGGCGGCGGCCCTCGGCGCGGAGCGCCGCGGTGGCGGCGGCGTGCATCTGCACCATGGCGCGGAGCGAGGCGAGGGCGTCGCGCATCGAGTGCCGGGCCGGCGGCCACTCGCCGAAGAGGTAGCCGAGGGTGGCGAGGATGACGGGCTCGTTGATCGTGGTCCACCACCGCACCCGGCCGGCGAGGGCCCGGGCGCAGACCGACGCGAAGCGGCCGAAGAGCGCCGGCGCCTCGGGGGCGAGGACCCCACCCTCCTCCGCCACCCAGAGGGGGAGGGTGAAGTGGTGCAGGGTGACCAGCGGCTCCATGCCCAGCTCGGTGCAGCGGCGGGCCACCTGCACGTAGTGGTCCAGCGCCTCCTCGTCGACACGGCCGGGCTCGGGCTCGATCCGCGACCACTCCACCGAGAAGCGGTGCGCGTTCTGGCCGAGTGCGGCCAGATCTGCCAGGTCGGAGGCGTAGCGGTTCCAGTGGTCGCAGGCGATCCCCGAGACGCTGCCGTCGCGGATGCGCCCCGGCTCCTGCTCGAACCGGCTCCAGTCGTTGTGATTCCCCCCCTCGACCTGGTGGGCGGCGCTGGCGCAGCCGAGCAGGAAGCCGGAGGGAAAGGCGATCACGGGAGGGCAGGGTAGTCCACCGGATGCGAGGTCGTGACAGCACGGCAACCAGGCTGTGGGGACGGCACGGCAGGATGACCGGGTAGCCGCTCATCCCCTCCGTCCGGTGACCTGTCCGATGCTCTCCCGCCGCCTCGCCACGCTCCTGCTCGCCGCCGCCCTGGTGTCGCCCGCGCTCTCGCCGTCGCAGGCCGTCGCGGCGACCACGGTCGTGTACCAGCCGACCCTCAAGGCGTCGCTCGGCTCCGGCCAGCCCGCCCGGGACTTCACCGAGCCCTTCTCGAGCCCGGCCGTCGGCGACCTCTTCGGCAATGGCCAGAAGGAGATCGTCACCGGGGCGCTCAACGGGGTGGTCAGCGTCTTCGACTCGAGCCTCCATCTGCTCCATGCGCGCAACCTCGGCGGAGCCATCCAGGCGAGCCCCACACTCGCCGACCTCAACGACGACGGCCGGCTCGAGATCGTCGTTCCCGACCGCAACGGCTGGGTCCACGTCCTGAACAACGACCTCAGCGACTTCGGCGGCCACTGGCCCCAGCACTCGCTCTACGGCATGCCCTGGGCGAACCTCCACTTCACCCCCGACTTCTTCGCCTCAGCCGCGGTGGGCTCGCTCTTCGGCGACGGCACCCAGGACGTGGTCGCGACCAGCTGGGACCACCGCGTCTACGCCTGGGACGCGTCGGGGAACCCGCTCGGTGGCTTCCCCATCAACCTCTGGGACACGGTGAGCGCCAGCCCGCTGCTCGTCGACCTCGAGGGCCGCGGCCAGCTCGACATCGTGGTCGGCTCCGACAGCCTCGGTCCGCCCACCGAGCCCAATCCCCAGGGTGGCGAGTGGTGGGCCTTCCGCCCCGACGGCAGCCTGATCTGGAAGCGCAATCAGGACGAGGTGCCCTGGTCGTCGCCGGCGGCGGCGATCCTCAACCCGGGTGACCCGTTCCCCAGCGTCGTCGGCGCCACCGGGCACTACTTCGCCCAGACCGGCCACCCCGCCGCGGGCAGGTACGTGAACGTCTACACC